>NZ_JAXHLN010000002.1:475000-524246 GCF_034522235.1 Thiohalophilus sp.
CGAAATTCCTTGTCGGGTAAGTTCCGACCTGCACGAATGGCGTAACGATGGCCACGCTGTCTCCACCCGAGACTCAGTGAAATTGAATTCGCTGTTAAGATGCAGCGTACCCGCGGCTAGACGGAAAGACCCCGTGAACCTTTACTATAGCTTCACACTGAACTTTGAGCCTACTTGTGTAGGATAGCTGGGAGGCTTTGAAACTGCGACGCCAGTTGCAGTGGAGCCATCCTTGAAATACCAGCCTGGTATGTTTGAGGTTCTAACCCAGGCCCGTTATCCGGGTCGGGGACAGTGTGTGGTGGGTAGTTTGACTGGGGCGGTCTCCTCCCAAAAGGTAACGGAGGAGCACGAAGGTACCCTCAGCACGGTCGGACATCGTGCATTGAGTGCAAAGGCATAAGGGTGCTTGACTGCGAGACAGACATGTCGAGCAGGTACGAAAGTAGGTCTTAGTGATCCGGTGGCTCTTAGTGGTAGGGCCATCGCTCAACGGATAAAAGGTACTCCGGGGATAACAGGCTGATTCTCCCCAAGAGTTCACATCGACGGGAGAGTTTGGCACCTCGATGTCGGCTCATCACATCCTGGGGCTGTAGCCGGTCCCAAGGGTATGGCTGTTCGCCATTTAAAGTGGTACGCGAGCTGGGTTTAGAACGTCGTGAGACAGTTCGGTCCCTATCTGCCGTGGGCGTTTGAGACTTGAGAGGAGCTGCTCCTAGTACGAGAGGACCGGAGTGGACGAACCTCTGGTGTTCCGGTTGTCACGCCAGTGGCACTGCCGGGTAGCTAAGTTCGGAAGGGATAACCGCTGAAAGCATCTAAGCGGGAAGCCCCCCTCAAGATGAGGTCTCACCAGTGACTTGATCACTCTAAAGGGCCGTTGAAGACTACAACGTTGATAGGCTGGGTGTGGAAGTGCAGTAATGTATGAAGCTAACCAGTACTAATTGCCCGTGAGGCTTGACCATATAACACCCAAGTTTTTTGGGTCAGTAAGGTCACCAACAAGTAATACAATCAAAAAGCATTACCTTCTACCTAATCCAAATTCGGGAGGAAAAATGGGGTCAGAGACGAACTTTTCTCTAACCTCTTTTTCCATATAAACGGGATCATCAGGAAATTCATCTCTGACCCCGTTTTTCCCAACCAGTTTGCCTGGCGGCAATGGCGAGGTGGAACCACCTGATCCCATCCCGAACTCAGAAGTGAAACGCCTCAGCGCCGATGATAGTGTGGGGTCTCCCCATGTGAAAGTAGGTCACCGCCAGGCTTTAATTTAAAAACCCCGAAGTGCCTTTGTTGGCACTTCGGGGTTTTTCTTTTGTGGCTTGCCGGTTAGACCGCAACTTTTTTGTTGCAAGGGTTCATGTGACAAATTCGCCGGGAGCGAATTTGGACAGCCGAAGGCTGCCCGAAGGGCTGCGCACAGGGATGTGCGCAGTCAGAGTAGGTCACCGCCAGGCTTTCACCGCTCTCGGCCATCCATGGCCTCCGCGGCATTAGTCCATCCTGGACGTCAATACCAAAGCCCCGCTCTCGAAAGAGGACGGGGTTTTTTTTATGCATGATTGTCTTTCGCGCAGATCTGACAGGAATGGCCGTTGCAGCGGACAGGTCAACGGCGAAATACCGAGGGCGTGAGTTCATTGGGCAGGGTTTGCAGGGTCTTGTCGGCGAAGCTGACACCAATGCCGTCATAATAGTTGTAAACCAGATCGGCGCCCTTGTTTTTCAGTTGTTCGACTTCCTCATTGAACAGTGCCGTGGCATTGATCTGGCCATCAAAACCCCGTTCGCGCAGTTGCTGAATGGCCATCAACTTGGCGGACAATTCCGGCATGCAGAGCATAATGATCCGCACCCCCTTGAGATTGAGTCCCGCCCACAAACCGGGGTCCTCGGCATCGGCGTACAGAACCCGCCGTCCCTGGCGACGGTGATTTTCGACCTTGCCCGGATCCGAATCGAGCCCGACGGTCCGCAAATGACTGGATTTCAGCGTGTCATAGGCACCGGTACCGACCCGTCCCATGCCGACGATCAGAATATGCGCACTGCCGACATTAATCGGTTCATCATCCGGATGGCGGTGACGACTTTCAAACCGTTTGAGCCCTTTGCCGAACCGTTGATACAACTCGTGTGAATAACGATTCAATGGCGCCGTGATAGCAAAGGAGACTGCCACGGTCACCGCCAGCAGAACCAGCCAGTCGGTGGAGATCCAGCCCTGGGCTTCGGCAACACTGGCGATAATCAGGCCGAACTCACTGAAACTGGCCAGACTCAGGCCGGTGAGAAACGCACTGCGCGCGCGCAGACGGAACAGCAGCAGGATAAAGAAAAACATCAGGGCTTTGAGGGGCAACAGCAGATTGAGCAAGAGTGCATGCTCAAGAGTGAGCAGCGTGGGATGACCCGACAGGCCGATTTGTAAAAAGAAGCCAACCAGCAGTATTTCCTTCAGACCCCACAGGGCATTGGAAAGCTCGCTCGCCCGCTTGTGATCAGACAGAATGATACCCAGTAACAGGGCTCCCAGCTCCGAGCTGAGCCCGAATTCCTCGAAACTGCCGCCACCGACCACCAGTGCCAGCAACAGTCCATATAAAATAACCAGCTCGCCGTGTCCGCAGATATCCAGCAACCAGTGCAGCAGCGGGCGGAGCAAGAAGAAACCGAGCAACAGAAAAGACCAGGGAGAAGGGGTAACGCCACCGGCCAGGCTGAGTATGGCGACGGCGACGAGATCCTGCATGATCAGGATCCCGATCGCGAGCCGCCCATGGAAGGCACGTAATTCTTTCTTGTTTTCCAGGACCTTGGCGGCAACCACCGTACTGGAAAACGACAGCGCAATGGCGATCATGACGGCGGCTTCGAAGGAGAGATTGCCGAACTGGCTCAAAATGGCCCAGAGCAGAACGATGGTGAGGCCCATGTGTAACAGGGAACCGGCCAGAACTTCACTGCGGATCAGGCTTTTCAGGCGTAATTTCAGGCCGACGCTGAACAGCAGTAACAACACGCCGGCATGGGCAACAGCCTCGATGAGTGCATTGGTTTCATGACCATTGGCACTGAGCAGAAAACCGGCGGCCAGATAACCGACCAGGGGCGGCAGACCAATCAGGCGCATTAACAGGCCGGCGCCAAAGGCAAAGCTTAGCCAGATGGTCGCTGTCAGCATCGGCAGTATCCTTGTCGGGTATTGATATTTTATGCAGGCAGTTTGTTCGTATTCAGTGCAGATTAATCGCTGGTGGAGCAGGAGTCCAGAGTCCGGTTTGCAGTCACTAACGGCTTTTCTATACTCTTGATCACACAGTACAACAGGAAATGTGGCAGATGGATTCTTACCAAACTATTTTGCTGGCCCTGGATCTTTCCGATGAAGCGGATCAGGTACTTGAGCGGGCCAGTGAGCTAATCAGTCAGGAAACGGCCAGGTTGACATTGTTGCACGTGGTGGAGCCGGTCGTGACCGAAAACAGTTACGATTTGATCACGACGCTGCCGGCTGATTTTGAAGAGAGTCTTTATAAACAGGCCGAGACGTTTTTACAGCGTAAACGCGATGATTTTCACCTCAGCGAGGCCCGCGTGCGGGTCGAGGCCGGTTCGGTGAAATCCGAAATATTGCGGGTCGCCGAAGAGATGAAGGCCGATCTGATACTGGTTGGCACACACGGACGTCACGGTGTTGGTCTGTTGCTGGGCTCGACCGCCAATGCCGTATTGCATGGGACACCCTGTGACGTACTGGCGGTGAGAATATTGCCCGCCGAATCAGGCTGAATTCGATAACGCATGAAGCCAGCTGAGCAGTGGCGCCGGATCGGCCAGCCCCTTGTATTCACGATGCCGCGGTCCCATCCCGGCGATGGCCTGATACAGTAACCGTTGCTCCCTCACCGATAAGCGGGTCAGCGGCGTGTGATAGGTTCGGATAGTAAATAAAACAGCAGGAGTCTGCGGCAGTGCTTGCAACACCTGTCGTTCCACCCGCAGCCATGCCGCCGGGCGGGCCGGATCAAAGGCCCGGCCCTGCCATTGTTGGTGATCGATTCCGGGCGGCGGTTCGGGATGGTGATTGAGTCGCGCGTCCGTGGCAATCCCCCAGGCAAAGCGGACAAACGGGCCCTGTTGCAGACAGGTCTGTAATAATTGTCCTGCCCGGGCATTGATGCGCGCCATATCCGGTACCGGTTGATGAATCCCGGCAAAATCCCCGCCGATCTTCTCGCGCGGATCCCAGTGATTGGGCTGGCAAAGATGAATGGCGCACAGACGATTTTCCGCGCCGTTGAGACAGACCAGCGCCAGATCCTCCTGGATCTGCATGGCCAGCGCATCCAGACCGCTGCGATAGGGCGGCGCGGTATGCTGCTCGCCGGGTCGGTAATCCAGGTACCGGCCATCGGCGGCAAATACCAGTGAGTCGCCGGTGAGATGACAGTCGAGTTGCTGTCGATCGCCCGTCTGCTGCAAGTGGAACTGTTCGGGGTATTCGGCACACAGCTGTGCGATAACAAACCGGTTTAGCATCGGCTCCCAAGTACGGCCTGCGTCGGTGAAACAGAGGTATTTGTCGAGATCCTCGCTGCGGGCGGACTGTTTGGCCCGACGATAGTGGCTAAATTGCCG
Organism: Thiohalophilus sp.; assembly: GCF_034522235.1. NCBI lineage: Bacteria > Pseudomonadati > Pseudomonadota > Gammaproteobacteria > Thiohalomonadales > Thiohalophilaceae > Thiohalophilus > Thiohalophilus sp. The sequence continues at coordinate 479,654 of NZ_JAXHLN010000002.1, forward strand.
ATCCAGCTGAAACAGCCGGTGATCGGCCGCACCATTACCAAAGTCGTGACCAAGCCTGTAAAATCCCGGTTTGATCGCGTAGTGTCCCGATGAGGGTGGGAAATAACGGGCAACCGGTTCGTTAACAATGGACATGTGGCAGGGTAAATCCGATTAATGCAACGCTTGCGTAATATTTTGTCCATTCTGGCCGATGGCCGTTTTCATTCCGGGACTGCCCTGGCGAGCCGGCTGGGACTCAGCCGCAGCGCGGTATGGAAACAGATCCGGTCTCTGTCGGAACAATACAACATTCCGGTTCAGGCGGTACAGGGACGCGGCTATCGATTGTCGGCCGTGCTGGAGTTGCTGGAGGCGGATAATATTATCGCCGCTCTTTCGCCCGAGGCAAGGCGGCACCTGGGACATTTGCAGATCGAATGGTCACTGGAGTCGACCAACCAGTGGCTGATGGAGGCCGTGGATGCACCTTGCGGCACCGTGGTGGCGGCCGAGCATCAACGCCAGGGACGCGGTCGACGCGGCCGGACCTGGGTCTCCCCTTTGGGCGCCAATCTCTATTTTTCCCTGTTAGGTTGTTTTCAGGGGGGCCCCGCCAATCTGTCCGGGCTGAGTCTGGCGGTGGCCGTGAGCGTGGTACGGGCGCTGACGGCCCAAGGGGTGAAAGATCTGGAACTCAAGTGGCCCAATGATATTTTGTCACGGAGCAAAAAACTCTGCGGCGTGCTGCTGGAGATGCAGGGTGAGGCGGGTGGACCGTGTCGCGTGGTCTGCGGGATCGGTTTGAATGTCAACATGCCACAGACGGTGGCGACGGATATCGATCAGCCCTGGACGGATTTGCAGCACAGCTTGCCGCGACCGATCTCCCGCCAGCGATTGTTGACGAGCCTGCTCGATGAACTGTTACCCGCCCTGGCCCGTTATGAGCAGGACGGCTTGACGCCGTTTCTGGACGACTGGCGGCGCTGGGACGCGGTGGCGGGCAGGCCGGTGCAGCTCTTGTTGCCGCAGCGCACGGTACGTGGCCGCGCCGTGGGCATTGATGGGCAGGGTAATCTGCTTATCGAACGCGGCGGTCGCCAGGAAAGTTACTGCAGCGGGGAGATCTCGCTGCGAGCCGAACCGGAGCAATATCATGCAACTGCTGATTGATTTCGGTAATACCCGGATCAAGTGGGCCTTGCTGCAGGAGGGCGAGCTGTGCTTTGGCGATGAAGCGATCTATACCGAGGTGGAACTGGCGCCGTTGTTCGAAAACTGGTGGATCGATCTGAGCGCGCCGGCCAGCGTGTTATGTGCCAGCGTTGCCGAGCAGACATGTTTCGCGCAGCTGGAACAATGGTGCCGTCAGCGTTGGCAGCTCCCGGTGACTCTCCTGCAAGCGGTTTCCCGTCAACAGGGGGTGATCAATGCCTATGCCGAAGCGCACACCCTGGGCAGTGACCGCTGGGTGGCACTGATCGCCGCCCACCGGTTGACTGACCAGCATGTGGGCGTCATTGATTGCGGCAGCGCGATTACCGTCGATCTGCTGCGCGCTGACGGCGTCCATCAGGGAGGCTATATCGTGCCGGGTTTATGGATGATGCAACGCTGTTTGCTGGAACGCACTGGCCAGATCAACACCGCGCCGTCATTGAGCGATGACCTGGCGCCCGGTGACTCCAGCGGCAGTTGTATCAGTCACGGCGCCCTGCGCAGTGTGACCGCGCTGCTCGATCGACTCATGGTCGATCTGCAGTCCCGGTATGACAATCGCCTGCAGTGGCTGTTGACCGGCGGGGATGCAGCACATATTCAGGCGCATCTGCGCCAACCCGGCCGGCTGGTGCCGGATCTGGTCCTGCAGGGGCTGGCCTGCGTCGCGCAAGAATGACGTCTCACGGTTGCAAGAGGAAAGACGGATGAAATGGCTGATCTATCTGTTGCTGCTGGTGAATATCAGCCTGTTTGCCTGGCACTATCGCGGCGGCCTGACCACGGCCGAGCCGGACGCGGCCCTACCGACGGATGTTCAGCGGCTGGTGCTGTTGCATGAAAAACAGCAGCAGGCCGAGGAGGGGCGGGCCTGGTGTTACAGCCTTGGTCCCTTGAAAGAGCCACCCCAGGCCGAGGCGCTGAGTAAACGCTTGCAACAATGGGAAATGACGAGCTGGCGGCGCACGAGTCAGGAGGCCGGGCGCAAGGGGTACTGGGTGCTGTTACCCCCGCTGTCTTCGCGGGTCGAGGCACGCGCTGCCGTGGCCGAACTCAAGGCCAAAAAGATCGAAGACTATTTTTTGATTGCCACCGGCCCGAACGCCAACGGGGTTTCGCTGGGCGTGTTCTCCACCTTTGAGGCGGCGCATCGACGCATCAATCAGCTGAGCGAACTCGGTTTCGAGCCGATTTGGGAGAATGTCCGGCTGCCGATCGACGAGTACTGGCTGGACTGGCCGCGCGAAACCGGCAGCCTTTCCGAAGCGCAACTGGCACAATTACAGGAAGGGTATGCCGGATTGCGCCAGATCGAACGCCGCTGTGAGCCGCCGGCAGAGATCCAAACGGGTTCGGCAAAAAACCGTCGTTAAAATTGCCTTTATAGAGACAATTTCTTAGAATGCGCGCCTGGTCGATACCGGTGATGCCGGTCATCATGCTGGCGTAGCTCAGTTGGTAGAGCAGCTGACTTGTAATCAGCCGGTCGGGGGTTCGACTCCTCTCGCCAGCTCCAGAATTTCAAAGGCCCGGACAGGATCCGGGCCATTTTGTCGGCAGAGTGCAAAAATCGGCCGCAGGTGGCGGAAAACCAAGGTATTTTCGCCACTTGCGGTTGACACTGCCCTATTGCTCGACGAAAATACGCAGCTTCGTGCGCGCGGAGGGGTTCCCGAGTGGCCAAAGGGATCAGACTGTAAATCTGACGGCTCAGCCTTCGGAGGTTCGAATCCTCCCCCCTCCACCAAACACAAAGTTACAAGGGCCGAGTTACGAGGGACGAGGAAAACCGGAATCGTAACGCGGCGGGAGCGGGCTTGGTGCAGCTACCACCCCGGGACGTGATGAGATGCAGAGGGCTGGCCCTCGTAACTCGTTACTCTGACCTCGTCCCTGAATATAGCGGGTGTAGTTCAATGGTAGAACTTCAGCCTTCCAAGCTGACTATGTGGGTTCGATTCCCATCACCCGCTCCAAATTAACAAAGGGACGGAGGTCTCAGGGACGAGGGACGAGGAAAACCGGGCTAAGTTTACGGTTGATACGAGCGAAAGAGTCATTACTCGTCACTCGGCCCTCGTTACTCGTCACTGTTTTTTAGCCCATGTAGCTCAGGGGTAGAGCACACCCTTGGTAAGGGTGAGGCCGGCGGTTCAAATCCGCCCATGGGCTCCAGGTTGTATATACAAATAGTGGTAATGGGTTTTTGGTTAAATTCGCAACAGGGGAGGCCTGACGGTGTCCAAGGCAAAATTTGAACGTACGAAGCCGCATGTGAATGTCGGGACCATTGGTCACGTAGACCATGGCAAGACGACCTTGACGGCGGCGATCACCAAGGTAATGGGCGAGAAGTTCGGCGGTGAAAGCCGGGCGTACGACCAGATTGACAGCGCGCCGGAAGAAAAAGCGCGCGGCATCACCATTGCCACCGCGCACGTGGAATACGAAACCGAGAACCGTCACTACGCGCACGTGGACTGCCCGGGCCATGCGGACTATGTGAAGAACATGATCACCGGTGCGGCGCAGATGGACGGGGCGATTCTGGTGGTTTCGGCCGCCGACGGCCCGATGCCGCAGACCCGCGAGCACATTCTGCTGTCCCGCCAGGTGGGCGTGCCGAGCATTGTTGTTTACCTGAACAAGGCGGACATGGTGGACGACGCCGAACTGCTGGAACTGGTGGAAATGGAAGTGCGCGAGCTGCTCTCTTCCTATGACTTCCCCGGCGACGACGTCCCGGTGGTCACCGGTTCCGCGCTCAAGGCGCTGGAAGGGGACAGCTCCGAAATTGGCGTGCCCTCCATCGAGAAGCTGGTGGCGGAAATGGACGCCTACATTCCGGCGCCGGAACGGGCCATTGACGGCACCTTCCTGATGCCGATCGAAGACGTGTTCTCCATCTCCGGTCGCGGCACCGTGGTGACCGGGCGTATCGAGCGCGGGATTGTCAAAGTGGGTGAAGACGTGGAAATCGTCGGCATGAAAGACACCGCCAAGACCACTGTCACCGGCGTGGAAATGTTCCGCAAGCTGCTGGACCAGGGTCAGGCGGGGGACAACGTGGGCGTGCTGCTGCGCGGCACCAAGCGTGACGACGTCGAGCGCGGCCAGGTCCTGTGCAAGCCGGGCTCCATCAAGCCGCACACCAGGTTCGAGTGCGAAGTGTACGTTCTGTCCAAGGACGAAGGCGGGCGTCACACCCCGTTTTTCAACGGCTATCGGCCGCAGTTTTATTTCCGGACCACCGACGTGACCGGTGCCTGTGACCTGCCCGAAGGGGTGGAAATGGTCATGCCGGGGGACAACGTGCAGATGACCGTGAGCCTGATTGCCCCGATTGCGATGGAAGAAGGCCTGCGCTTTGCGATTCGCGAAGGCGGTCGGACCGTCGGCGCCGGTGTGGTATCGAAGATTATTGAATAAAGGGCCCGGGTCGAGAGCCGCGTAATGACGGATGTGATGAGCGCACACTATGTGCGCTCGCTACTTTTTTACCTCGTTACTCGTTCCTCGTCCCTCGTCCCTGTTTTTAGGCCAGTAGCTCAATTGGCAGAGCGGCGGTCTCCAAAACCGCAGGTTGGGGGTTCGATTCCCTCCTGGCCTGCCAAACGCGCGGCGAATTATCGAATGATGATTCGCCGGGGTTAACAGGACAACGATGGCAGACAAGATCAAGCTAACAGTCGCCGTATTACTGGTGCTGGCCGGCATTGCCGGCTTTTATCAGTTTGCGAACGAGGCACTGCTGTATCGGGTGCTGGGTTTGCTGGCGGTGCTGGGTGTGGCGGTGGCCGTGGCGGCGACCTCACAACCGGGTCTGAATGCCTGGAATTTCGGCCGCAGTGCCGTCCTTGAGGCGCGCAAGTCTGTCTGGCCGTCCCGGCGTGAAACCACCCAGACGACGCTGATGGTGGTGGTCATGGTGACGATTATCGGCATCGTGCTGTGGTTATTCGATATGTTTTTGCTGTGGGCGGTGAAACTCATTACCGGTCAGGGAGGCTGAGTAGATGGCATTACGCTGGTACGTCGTCCACGCCTATTCCGGTTTTGAAGCGCAGGTCAAGCGCTCACTGGAAGAGCGAATCAAGCTCAATGGTATGGAAGACAAGTTCGGACAGATCCTGGTGCCGACCGAGGAAGTCATCGAAATGCGCGACGGTCAGAAGCGCAAAAGCGATCGCAAATTCTTCCCGGGCTATGTGCTGGTGCAGATGGATATGGATGATGAAACCTGGCATCTGGTCAAGGACACGCCCCGGGTGATGGGCTTTATCGGCGGCACCAGCGACAAGCCGGCGCCGATCAGCGAAAAAGAAGCCCAGTCGATCCTGGAGCGCATCCAGGAAGGCACCGAACGGCCGCGGCCCAAGGTGTTGTTCGAGTCGGGCGAAGTGGTCCGGATCAACGACGGGCCGTTCAACGACTTTAACGGCGTTGTTGAAGAAGTGGATTACGAAAAGAACCGCCTGCGCGTGGAAGTGTCGATCTTCGGCCGTTCCACGCCGGTGGATCTGGACTTCAGTCAGGTCGAGAAGAGCTAAAAGCTCCTCTCGACCTGACAGGGACGAGGGACAAAGGGACGAGTGACGAGGAAGTTTGGATACGGTGATGCCGTATGCTTTATTCCTCGTCACTCGTACCTCGTCCCTCGGTACTTAAAAACAGGGGAGCCCGAGTAGCCGCAGGCGAAACGGCGTTTGGACCCAAAGTGAGGTAAATAATGGCCAAGAAAGTCGAAGCATATATCAAGCTGCAGGTCCCGGCACAGGAAGCGAATCCGTCGCCGCCGGTGGGTCCTGCGCTGGGTCAGCATGGTGTGAACATCATGGAGTTCTGCAAGGCGTTTAACGCCCAGACCCAGGAAACCGAAAAAGGATTGCCGATCCCGGTTGTGATCACCGTCTACAGTGATCGCAGCTTTACCTTCATCATGAAGACGCCGCCGGCGTCGATTCTGCTGAAAAAGGCCGCCGGTATCCAGAGCGGTTCGGGTGAGCCCAACCGTAACAAGGTAGGCAAGGTCACCCGCGAGCAGCTGGAAGAGATTGCCCGGGCCAAAGATCCGGATCTGACTGCCGCGGATATGGATTCTGCGGTGCGCACCATTGCCGGTAGCGCGCGGAGTATGGGTCTTGATGTGGAGGGTATGTAAATGGCCAAGTTGAGCAAACGTCAAAAAGCAATTCGTGAAAAGCTGGATCCCAGCAAAATCTACCCGATCGATGAGGCCTTCGGTCTGTTGAAAGAACTGCCGCGCGTCAAATTTGTCGAGTCGGTCGAAGTGGCGGTTAATCTGGGTGTCGACCCGCGTAAATCCGATCAGGTTGTGCGTGGTGCGACCGTCCTGCCGCATGGCACTGGCAAAACTGTCCGGGTCGCCGTCTTTGCTCAGGGCGAGAATGCCGACAAGGCCAAAGCCGCGGGTGCCGATATTGTCGGCTTCGAGGACCTGGCCGAAGAAGTCAAACAGGGCAACATGGATTTCGATGTGGTTATCGCCACTCCGGACGCCATGCGTGTGGTTGGCCAGCTGGGCCAGATTCTCGGTCCGCGCGGTCTGATGCCGAACCCGAAAGTCGGTACCGTGACTCCGGACGTCGAAGGCGCGATAAAAAATGCCAAGGCCGGTCAGGTGCGCTACCGCACCGACAAGGGCGGTATTATCCATTGCGCTATCGGCAATGTGGATTTTGATGCCAACAATTTAAAGGAAAACCTGGAAGCCCTGCTGGCGGATCTGAAAAAGGCCAAGCCGTCAGCCGCCAAGGGACAGTATGTGAAGAAAGTGTCTGTCTCCACGACCATGGGTCCGGGAATTTCCGTCGATCAGGCGTCGCTGGCGCTCTGATCGTTACAAACTTTGTGGCCGTTGTTTCAAGGGGCAGAATTTAATTCTGTCCCCGAGCAGCGTCCATCAAAGACCGTGGGTGTCGTTGTTTTAACGGCTTAATGGGGTTGCCCCGGCCTACGCAGATGGTGTGCCCGAACAGATTTAATTCTGCCTTGGGTCACTAAAGGTGGGACATCCAGCGGGATGTTTCATGTTCGTCCAACGACAGGTGAGCTGTTTAACCTGTCAGAAATGGAGGTATGTTCGCGTGGCTCTCAGTCTGAAACAAAAGAAAGCCATAGTGGCCGAAGTCGCTGAAGTCGCTGCGAATGCACATTCCGCCGTGGTGGCGGAATATATTGGACTGGCGTCCAATGACATGAATAACCTGCGTGCTCAGGCACGTTCCGGTGGTGTTTATCTTCGTGTCGTGAAAAATACGCTGGCCAAACGTGCATTGGAAGGGACGGACTTTGCCTGCATGAACGATACGCTCGTGGGTCCGATGATCCTGGCATTTTCGGAAGAAGATCCGGGTGCAGCGGCGCGAGTCATCAAAGAGTTCGCCAAGGGACATGACAAACTGGTAGTCAAGGCCCTTTCTGTCAGTGGACAGTTGCTGTCTGCTTCAGAACTGGACCGTTTGGCCAGCCTGCCGACCAAGGAGCAAGCCATCAGCATGCTTATGTCGGTGATGCAGGCTCCGATTACCAAACTGGCGCGTACCTTTAATGAAGTGCCTGGCAAACTGGTCCGTACCGTCGCGGCTGTTCGTGACGCTAAACAGGCCTCTTGATATTTTAGTGATTAGGAGAAGGTAAAATGGCAGTTTCTAAAGATGAAATCCTGGAAACGGTTTCAAATATGACCGTAATGGAAGTGGTCGAACTGATCGAAGCAATGGAAGAGAAGTTCGGCGTTTCCGCCGCAGCCGCTGTTGCTGCTGCCCCGGCCGCTGCGGCCGGGGGTGGTGAAGCCGCTGTTGAAGAGAAAGACGAATTCGACGTCGTCATGACCAGCTTTGGTGATAACAAGGTTTCTGTCATCAAGGCAGTCCGTGGTATTACCGGCCTGGGTCTGAAAGAAGCCAAGGAAATGGTGGAAGGCACCCCTGCCACTGTGAAGGAAGGGGCTTCCAAGGACGACGCCGAAGAAGTGAAGAAGACGCTTGAAGAAGCCGGCGCTCAGGTCGAGCTGAAATAAAAGCGGCTTGCTTCATGAAAAGATTGCGGGCCAGTGGCCCGCGGTCAACAAATGGTATAACCATTCCCGCAGCGGGCTGGTGGCCAATGGGCCACTGGCCTGCTGTGTATTTGTTGTTTTACGGCGAGCCAGCCGTGAACAATGAATACACGGGAATGCCAGTTTCGCGACTAACTGCTACGAGCAAGGTGACCAATGGCATACTCGTTTACTGATAAGAAACGGATTCGTAAAAACTTTGGTCGTCGTCCTACCATCCTGGAAGTCCCCTATCTTCTGGCCATGCAGACCGATTCCTACCGGGAATTTCTGCAAGCTGAAAAAAACGAAGATCAGCGTGACGACAAGGGTTTGCATGCGGCGTTCAAATCGGTCTTTCCCATAGTCAGCTATTCCGGCAATGCAGCGCTGGAATATGTCAGCTACCGGCTGGGAACCCCGGGCTTTGATGTGAAAGAGTGTCAGATGCGCGGTGTGACCTATGCAGCTCCGCTGCGGGTCAAGGTGCGCCTGATCATCTACGACAAGGAAGCCAAGAACCCCACGGTCAAGGACATCCGCGAGCAGGAAGTCTACATGGGCGAAATTCCGCTCATGACCGAGACCGGAACCTTTGTTATTAATGGTACCGAACGGGTTATCGTCTCCCAGCTGCACCGTTCGCCCGGCGTGTTTTTCGATCACGACAAGGGCAAGACCCATTCCTCCGGCAAGCTGCTGTTCAATGCCCGGGTGATTCCGTACCGTGGTTCCTGGCTCGATTTTGAATTCGATCCCAAGGATTGTCTGTTTACCCGCATCGATCGCCGCCGCAAGTTGCCGGTCACCATACTGTTGCGCGCCCTCGGTTACAGTACCGAAGAGATGCTGGATCTGTTTTTCGAGAAAAATACCTTCCATATGAATAAGGATGGCGGTTTTGAACTCGATCTGGTTGCCGATCGCCTGCGTGGTGAAACCGCGACATTTGATATCAAGATCAAGAACAAGGTGCTGGTCGAAGAAGGCCGCCGCATTACCCCGCGGCATATCCGCGAGATAGAAAAGGCCGGGCTGAAGAAACTGGCGGTGCCGGACGAGTATATGCACGACAAGGTACTGGCACACGACGTTATCAACAAAGATACCGGCGAAGTGGTGGCCAAGGCCAATGACACCCTCATCCCCGAGCGTCTGGAGCAGTTGCGCGAGGCCAATGTCACCGAATTCCAGACCATTTTCACCAATGATCTGGATCACGGCCCGTATATCTCCAAAACCCTGGAAATCGATACCACCACTACCCAGCTGGAAGCCCAGGTAGAGATTTATCGCATGATGCGCCCGGGTGAGCCGCCGACCAAGGAAGCGGCCGAGAACCTGTTCAACAACCTGTTCTTCAGCGAGGATCGCTACGATCTTTCCGGCGTCGGCCGCATGAAATTCAACCGTCGTATCGGTCGTAAGGAAGTCACCGGCGAAGGCACCCTGTCCAAGGAAGATATCCTGGCCGTGATTCAGACCCTGATCGGCATTCGTGACGGCAAGGGCAACGTCGACGATATCGACCATCTGGGTAACCGGCGTATCCGTTCCGTGGGCGAGATGGCCGAAAACCAGTTCCGCGTGGGGCTGGTGCGGGTCGAGCGCGCGGTCAAGGAGCGTTTGTCCCTGGCGGAATCGGAAAACCTGATGCCCCAGGAGATGATCAATGCCAAGCCGGTCTCCGCGGCGATCAAGGAGTTCTTCGGCTCCTCCCAGCTCTCCCAGTTCATGGATCAGAATAACCCACTGTCGGAAGTGACCCACAAGCGGCGTATTTCCGCACTGGGCCCGGGCGGTCTGACCCGCGAACGCGCGGGCTTCGAGGTGCGTGACGTGCATCCGACCCATTACGGCCGGGTCTGCCCGATTGAGACCCCGGAAGGGCCGAACATCGGTCTGATTAACTCCCTGGCAGTTTACGCACGGACCAATCAGTACGGCTTTCTGGAGACCCCGTACCGCCGGGTGAAAAATGGCAAGGTCACCGAGGAGATCGATTACCTGTCCGCGATTGACGAAGGCGAGTTTACTATCGCCCAAGCCAACGCCGGCGTGGATAACAAGGGTAATCTGAGCGACGATCTGGTTTCCTGTCGCCATCTGAACGAATTTGCCATGTCGACCCCGGACAAGGTTGACTATATGGATATTTCGCCCAAGCAGATCGTCTCGGTTGCGGCGGCACTGGTTCCGTTCCTGGAACACGACGACGCCAACCGCGCACTGATGGGCGCCAACATGCAGCGTCAGGCTGTGCCAACCCTGCGTGCTGAGAAGCCCGTAGTGGGCACCGGGATCGAGCGCACCGTGGCCGTGGATTCCGGTGTGGCCGTGGTGGCCCGGCGTGGCGGTACAGTCGATTCGGTCGATGCCTCGCGTATTGTTGTGCGGGTCAATGACGATGAGACCGTGGCGGGTGAGTCCGGTGTGGATATCTACAACCTGACCAAATATACCCGTTCTAACCAGAATACCTGCATCAACCAGCGACCGCTGGTGAATGTCCGCGATGAGATCGCCCGCGGTGATGTGCTGGCCGACGGGCCTTCCACCGATCTGGGGGAACTGGCGCTGGGCCAGAACATGCTGGTCGCCTTCATGCCCTGGAACGGTTACAACTTCGAGGACTCGATCCTGATCTCCGAGCGGGTGGTCGAAGAAGATCGCTTCACCACCATCCATATCGAGGAGCTGACCTGCGTCGCCCGCGATACCAAACTGGGCTCCGAAGAAATCACCGGCGATATTCCCAATGTCGGCGAGTCGGCACTGGCCAAGCTGGATGAGGCCGGTATCGTTTATATCGGTGCCGAAGTCAAACCCGGGGACATTCTGGTTGGCAAGGTCACGCCCAAGGGCGAGACCCAGCTGACACCCGAAGAAAAACTGCTGCGTGCCATTTTCGGTGAGAAAGCCTCGGACGTGAAAGATACCTCGCTGCGGGTCTCCTCCGGCATCGTCGGCACCGTGATCGACGTGCAGGTCTTCACCCGCGACGGGCTGGAAAAAGACTCGCGCGCGATCGCCATAGAAGAGTCCGAGCTGGAAAGCGTTCGCAAGGACTTCAACGACCAGCGCCGCATCATGGAAGACGATGCGTACCAGCGTGTTGAACACATGCTGGTGGGCAAGGTGGCCGATGGCGGTCCGAACAAGCTCAAAAGCGGCAGCAAGCTGACCAGGGCCTATCTGGAAGAGGTGCCGCGGGAAAAATGGTTCGAAATCCGTTTGCGTAACGACGACGCCAATGCCCAGCTGGAAGCCATTGGCGCGCAGATCAAGCAGCTGCGCAAGGACTTTGATGAAAAATTCGAAGAGAAGAAGCGCAAGCTGACGACCGGTGATGATCTGGCACCGGGCGTGCTGAAAATGGTCAAGGTGCATCTGGCGGTCAAACGCCGCATGCAGCCGGGTGACAAGATCGCCGGTCGCCACGGGAACAAGGGTGTTATCTCCATGATTCGCCCGGTCGAAGATATGCCGTTCAGTGCCGACGGGACGCCTATCGATATCGTACTCAGTCCGCTGGGTGTGCCCTCGCGCATGAACGTCGGTCAGGTACTGGAAACGCATCTGGGCTGGGCGGCCAAGGGGCTGGGCAAGAAACTGGGTGACATGCTCAAGGCCCAGACCAAAATCGCGGAAATTCGCAAGTTGCTGGAAGACATTTACAACAAAAGCGAAGGTCAGAAGGAAGATCTCAAGTCCCTGACGGATGAAGAGGTCCTGAAGCTGGCCAGCAATCTGCGTGCGGGTGTGCCGATGGCCACGCCGGTGTTTGACGGCGTCAATGAAGCTGAAATCAAACGCCTGCTGCGTCTGGCAGACTTGCCGGAAAGCGGCCAGGCCGATCTGTACGATGGGCGCACCGGCGAGAAATTCGATCGCCCGGTCACCGTCGGGTACATGTACATCCTGAAGCTGAACCACCTGGTCGACGACAAGATGCACGCCCGTTCGACCGGTCCGTACAGTCTGGTGACCCAGCAGCCGCTGGGCGGCAAGGCCCAGTTCGGTGGCCAGCGTTTCGGTGAGATGGAGGTCTGGGCGCTGGAAGCCTACGGTGCCGCCTATACCCTGCAGGAAATGCTCACCGTCAAGTCCGATGACGTCAACGGCCGGACCAAGATGTACAAGAACATCGTCGACGGCGATCATCGTATGGAACCGGGCATGCCGGAGTCCTTCAACGTACTGCTGAAGGAAATCCGTTCACTTGGTATCGATATCGAACTCGAGCAAACGGACTAAATCCAGGGACGAGGGCCAGGGGCCGAGTGACGAGGCCTGTTTTATTTCCTCGTTACTCGTCCCTCGTAACTCGGAACTTTTATTAGGAGTGGCAACGTGAAAGACCTACTCAAGATTCTGAAACAACAGGGCCAGACCGAAGATTTCGATGCAATTCGCATCGGGTTGGCGTCGCCGCAAAAGATTCGTTCCTGGTCCTTTGGTGAGGTTAAAAAGCCGGAGACCATCAATTACCGGACTTTCAAGCCGGAGCGTGATGGCCTGTTCTGTGCCAAGATTTTTGGTCCGATCAAGGATTACGAGTGCCTGTGCGGCAAGTACAAGCGCCTCAAACATCGCGGCGTGATTTGTGAGAAATGCGGCATCGAAGTCACCCTGGCCAAGGTCCGCCGCGAGCGCATGGGCCATATCGAACTGGCTTCCCCGGTTGCGCACATCTGGTTCCTCAAGTCCCTGCCCTCGCGCATGGGGCTGCTGCTGGATATGACCCTGCGGGATATCGAGCGGGTGCTCTATTTTGAGGCTTTCGTTGTAGTTGAGCCGGGCATGACGACCCTGGAGCGGGGTCAGTTGTTGACCGATGAAGCTTACCTGGAAGCGATTGAAGAGTTCGGCGATGAATTTGACGCCCGCATGGGGGCCGAAGCGGTCCAGGCCCTGCTGGGCAATATCAATCTGCAGCAGGAAGCCGAGAAGGTGCGCGAAGATATGGGCGCCACCAAGTCCGAAACCAAACTCAAGAAACTCGGCAAGCGCCTCAAGCTGATCGAAGCCTTTGTCGAGTCCGGCAACAAGCCGGAGTGGATGGTCATGACCGTGTTGCCGGTGCTGCCGCCGGAACTGCGTCCGCTGGTCCCGCTGGAAGGCGGCCGCTTCGCCACCTCCGATCTGAACGATCTCTATCGCCGGGTCATTAACCGTAATAACCGTCTGAAACGGCTGCTGGATCTGAACGCGCCGGACATCATCGTGCGCAACGAAAAACGCATGCTGCAGGAATCGGTCGATGCGCTGCTGGACAACGGCCGTCGCGGTCGGGCGATTACCGGCTCCAACAAGCGTCCGCTCAAATCCCTGGCTGATATGATCAAGGGCAAGCAGGGCCGTTTTCGCCAGAACCTGCTGGGCAAGCGTGTCGACTACTCCGGTCGTTCCGTGATCGTGGTCGGCCCGGCGCTGCGTCTGCATCAGTGCGGTCTGCCCAAGAAAATGGCCCTGGAGCTGTTTAAACCCTTTATTTTCAGTAAGCTGGAACGGCGCGGCCTGGCCACCACCATCAAGGCGGCCAAGAAAATGGTCGAGCGCGAAGGCCCGGAAGTGTGGGATATCCTCGAAGAGGTCATCCGTGAACATCCGGTGATGCTCAACCGTGCGCCAACCCTGCATCGTCTGGGTATCCAGGCGTTTGAGCCGGTGTTGATCGAAGGCAAGGCCATTCAGCTGCATCCGCTGGTCTGTACGGCGTTCAACGCCGATTTCGACGGCGACCAGATGGCCGTGCACGTGCCGCTCTCGCTGGAAGCGCAGCTCGAAGCGCGTGCGCTGATGATGTCCTCCAACAACATTCTGTCGCCGGCCAACGGCGAGCCGATCATCGTGCCGTCCCAGGACGTGGTGCTGGGGCTGTACTGGATGACCCGTGAACGGGTCAACGGCAAGGGCGAGGGCATGGTCTTCGCCGATGTGAAGGAAGTGGATCGGGCCTATAACAACGGGGTCGTGGATCTGCAGGCCCGGGTCAAGGTGCGTATCCATGAATTCGAAATTGATGACGAGGGGAACAAGACCGAGAAGGTCTCCTTGCAGGAAACAACTGTTGGTCGTGCCCTGTTGTACGAAATCGCCCCGGAAGGCATGGAGTTCAGCCTCTTTAACATGGAAATGAAAAAGAAGGCGATCTCCGGGTTGATCGATGCCTGTTATCGCAAGCTGGGACTGAAGGCGACAGTCGTTTTTGCCGACCAGATTATGTATACCGGTTTTGCCTATTCCACCAAGGCCGGGATTTCCTTCGGTGCCGATGATATGGAAATCCCCGAAGAGAAGGCTGAAATCCTGGCTGCCGCTGAAGAAGAGGTCAAGGAGATCGAGGGGCAGTATACCTCGGGTCTGGTCACCAACGGCGAGCGTTATAACAAGGTCGTGGATATCTGGTCGCACACCAATGATCAGATCGCCAAGGCCATGATGGACAAGCTGGGCGTCGATGAGATCAAGGATAAGGACGGCAATATTGTCCGCCAGCCGTCTTATAACTCGATCTTCATGATGGCCGATTCCGGCGCCCGCGGTAGCGCGGCACAGATTCGTCAGCTGGCCGGGATGCGTGGTCTGATGGCCAAGCCGGACGGCTCCATTATCGAAACGCCGATTACCGCCAACTTCCGCGAAGGCCTGTCGGTTCTGCAGTATTTTATCTCCACCCATGGTGCTCGTAAGGGGCTGGCGGATACCGCCCTGAAGACTGCCAACTCCGGTTACCTGACCCGCCGTCTGGTGGATGTCTCCCAGGATCTGGTGGTTTCCGGCGACGATTGCGGCACCGACAACGGCATGCTGATCTCCTCGCTCATCGAGGGTGGCGACGTGGTCGAACCCCTCTCCGAGCGGGTGCTGGGTCGTGTGACCGCCGAGGATGCCGAGGGCGCCGATGGCGAAGTGATTATTCCGGCCGGGACCCTGCTGGATGAGCATTGGGTCGCCAAACTCGAAGGGATGGGGATCGACCACATTCAGGTTCGCTCGCCGATTACCTGTGACAACCTGCATGGTGTCTGTGCCGTCTGCTACGGCCGCGATCTGGCCCGCGGACACCTGGTCAACCAGGGCGAGTCGGTGGGCGTCATCGCCGCTCAGTCCATCGGTGAGCCGGGTACCCAGCTGACCATGCGGACCTTCCATATTGGGGGTGCCGCCAGCCGTTCTGCGGCGGTCAGCAACATCGAGATCAAGAACAAGGGGACGGTGCGGCTGCACAATATCAAGACTATCCAGCACGCCAGTGGCAACCACGTTGCGGTCTCCCGCTCCGGGGAAATCACCGTGCTGGATGAGAACAAGCGCGAGCGCGAGCGTTACAAGGTGCCCTATGGGGCGGTGATCTCGGCCAATGATGGCGATGCCGTCGAGGCCGGCCAGATCGTTGCCAACTGGGATCCGCATACCCACCCGATCGTCACCGAAGTCGAGGGTCAGGTGAAGTTCATGGATATCATCGAGGGGGTCACCGTACAGGCCGAAGTCGACGAGGTGACCGGTCTCTCCCGTCTGGTGGTCATGGATCCCAAGCAGCGCAGCAGCCAGGCCAAGGATCTGCGACCGATGGTCAAGCTGATCGACGAGGCCGGCAACGACATGAATATCGTCGGCACCGATTTGCCCGCGCACTATTATCTGCCGTCGGGCGCGATCATCTCCCTCAAGGACGGGGATGCGGTGAGCGTGGGTGACGCCATTGCGCGGATTCCGCAGGAATCCTCCAAGACCCGTGACATCACCGGGGGTCTGCCGCGGGTGGCCGATCTGTTCGAAGCGCGCAAACCGAAGGAGTCCTCCATCCTGGCGGAGATCTCCGGGACGGTCAGCTTTGGCAAGGAGACCAAGGGCAAACAGCGTCTGGTGATCACACCGAACGAAGGCGACACCTATGAGGAGCTGATTCCCAAGTGGCGCCATGTCACCGTGTTCGAAGGTGAGCATGTGGAAAAAGGTGAGATCATCGCCGAAGGTGAGCCCAACCCCCACGATATACTGCGTTTGCTGGGTGTCGAGGAGCTGGCGCGCTATATCGTCAACGAGGTGCAGGACGTCTACCGCCTGCAGGGTGTGAAGATCAACGACAAGCACATCGAGGTGATCGTGCGTCAGATGTTGCGCAAGGTGGATATCACCTCCCCGGGCGATACCGGCTTCCTCAAGGGCGAGCAGGTGGAGCGTTCCCGGATGCTGGAAGAGAACGAGCGGATGCTGACAGCAGACCGTCAGCCGGCGCTGTTCGAGCCGGTTCTGCTGGGCATCACCAAGGCCTCGCTGGCGACCGAATCGTTCATCTCCGCGGCCTCCTTCCAGGAGACCACCCGGGTACTGACCGAAGCAGCCGTCACCGGCAAGATCGACGATCTCCGCGGTCTCAAGGAGAACGTCATCGTCGGTCGGCTGATTCCGGCCGGGACCGGCCAGGCGTTTCACAAGGAGCGCCGGCGTCAGCGCAAGGAGGCCGAATCGGCCGAAGCTGCACTGGCGGCCGCCGCGGCCGAGATCGAATCGTCGGGCGACGCCGAATCGGTGGATCAGCAAAACTGATCCCCGGCCGGGTTGCCCATATACCCGCATGTAGAGTCATGGCTTTTGCCTGACGCCGCGGGTCGGTGGGCAGCTGTGCGTGGCGATCGGGTTTATCCCGGGCTGCGGGGCTAAAAACCCCAAAAATTCGCGATCGGGGGCGGGATACTGTTGACAGGAACCCCGCAGCCCCATAAAATCTCGCGCCTCACGACAGGTCGGTGCGCCGGCCTGTCGTTTATTTTCTGGACTAAGAAAGACAAAGACTTATGGCAACCATTAACCAGTTAGTACGTAAGCCGCGCAAACGCCGGCCCCAGAAGAGCAACGTCCCGGCACTGGAAGCGTGCCCGCAACGTCGCGGGGTCTGTACGCGTGTTTACACCACTACGCCGAAAAAACCGAACTCGGCGTTACGTAAAGTGGCCCGTGTGCGCCTGACCAACGGCTATGAAGTCGCCAGTTATATCGGCGGTGAAGGCCATAACCTGCAGGAACACTCGGTCGTGCTGATTCGTGGCGGCCGTGTCAAGGATCTGCCGGGTGTGCGCTATCACACGGTACGTGGTTCGCTGGATACCGCCGGGGTTAAAGACCGTCGGCAGGGCCGTTCGAAATACGGCGCCAAGCGACCCAAATCCTAGGTTCATTATTAATAGCAGCGAATTGACGCTGAATCACTGACAACGCGGAATAGACGATGGCAAGAAGGCGACAAGCAGAAAAACGGGCAATCCTGCCGGATCCGAAATACAAATCGGAACTGATTGCCAAGTTTATCAATATGTTAATGCTCGATGGCAAAAAATCCGTGGCCGAAAAAGTCGTGTACGGCGCGCTCGAGACCGTCTCGGGCAAGACCCGCGCGGACGCGGTCGAGGCGCTGGAAAAAGCCCTGGACAACATCCGGCCGATGGTTGAGGTCAAATCCCGCCGTGTCGGTGGCGCGACTTACCAGGTGCCGGTCGAAGTCCGTCCGGCACGGCGCAATGCGCTGGCCATGCGCTGGCTCGTGGAAGCTGCGCGCAAGCGCAGCGAAAAAGGCATGGGTGCGCGGCTGGCCGGCGAGCTGCTGGAAGCCGGCGAAAATCGCGGCTCGGCCGTGAAAAAACGCGAAGACACCCATCGGATGGCGGAGGCGAACAAGGCGTTTGCCCACTACCGTTGGTAATTTGATACTGAGTTAAAGAGAGTGGCCCGCAAAACACCAATCGATCGTTATCGCAATATCGGCATCATGGCCCATATCGATGCCGGCAAGACGACGACGACCGAGCGGATCCTGTTCTACACCGGGATTTCGCACAAGATTGGTGAGGTCCATGACGGCGCGGCGGTCATGGACTGGATGGAGCAGGAACAGGAGCGCGGCATTACGATTACCTCCGCCGCCACGACCTGCTTCTGGCAGGGCATGGATCAACAGTATCCGCAGCACCGGATCAATATTATTGATACCCCGGGGCATGTGGACTTCACCATCGAGGTGGAGCGCTCCTTGCGGGTACTGGATGGCGCCTGTGCCGTGTTTTGCGCGGTCGGCGGGGTAGAGCCCCAGTCAGAGACAGTCTGGCGCCAGGCGAACAAGTACGAAGTCCCGCGCATGGCCTTCGTCAACAAGATGGACCGCGCCGGCGCCGATTTTCTGCGCGTGGTCGAACAGATTAAAAAGCGCCTCGGCGCCAATGCGGTGCCGGTTCAGCTGAATATCGGTGCCGAAGAAAATTTCCAGGGTATCGTCGACCTGATTCGGATGAAGGCGATTTACTGGAACGAAACTGATTTTGGCGCCACTTACGATCAGCGGGACATCCCCGCTGAATTGCAGGACAAGGCGCAGGCGCTACGCGAGCAGATGGTGGAAGCTGCCGCCGAAGCGAACGAAGCGTTGATGGAAAGTTATCTCGAAAACGGCGACCTGTCCGCTGACGAGATTAAGCAGGGCCTGCGGGCCCGCACCCTGGCCAACGAAATTGTGCCGGTGCTGTGCGGCTCGGCGTTCAAGAACAAGGGCGTGCAGGCCATGCTCGATGCGGTGGTTGACTACATGCCCTCGCCGATTGAAGTGAAGGCGATCAGGGGCGTGCTGGAAGACGACGTGACCGAGGCGCTGCGCAAGTCGGATGATGACGAGCCGTTTGCCGCGCTGGCGTTTAAAATCGCCACCGACCCGTTTGTCGGCAGTCTGACGTTTTTCCGGGTCTACTCCGGCGTGGTGAAAGCCGGGGATACGGTTTACAACCCTATCAAGGGCAAAAAAGAGCGAATTGGGCGACTGGTGCAGATGCACTCCAATTCGCGCGAAGAGCTGAAAGAAGTCCGCGCCGGCGACATTGCCGCCGCTGTCGGGCTCAAGGATGTTACTACGGGTGAAACCCTGTGTGACCCGAACAAGGTAATCACCCTGGAACGGATGGAGTTCCCCGAGCCGGTTATCTCGGTGGCCATCGAGCCGAGAACCAAGGCCGACCAGGAAAAGATGGGGATCGCCCTGTCGAAACTGGCCCAGGAAGATCCCTCGTTTCGGGTACATACCGACGAGGAGTCGGGGCAGACGATCATCTCCGGAATGGGCGAGCTGCATCTGGATATTATCGTCGACCGCCTGAAGCGCGAGTTCAAGGTTGACGCCAATGTCGGCGCGCCGCAGGTGGCCTACCGCGAGACCCTGCGCAAGAAGGTCGAGCAGGAAGGCAAGTTTGTACGCCAGTCGGGCGGGCGCGGTCAGTTCGGTCACGTCTGGCTGCGGATTGAGCCGCAGGAACAGGGCGGCGGTTACGAATTTGTGAACGACATTGTCGGCGGTGTGATTCCCAGGGAATACATCCCGTCGGTTGACAAAGGGATTCAGGAACAGATGGAAAATGGCGTTATCGGCGGTTTTCCGATGGTGGACGTCAAAGTCACTCTGTTTGACGGCTCCTTCCACGAGGTGGACTCCTCGGAAATGGCCTTCAAGATCGCCGGTTCCATGGGGTTCAGAGAAGGCGCCAGAAAGGCAAATCCGGTCTTGCTGGAGCCGATGATGAAAGTGGAAGTCGTGACCCCGGAAGAGTATATGGGGGACGTCATGGGCGACCTGAACCGCCGTCGCGGGATGGTTCAGGGCATGGAAGACGGCCCGGCCGGCAAGCTGATTCATGCTGAAGTACCGCTGGCGGAAATGTTCGGTTATGCGACCGACCTGCGCTCCGCGACCCAGGGACGCGCCAGCTACAGCATGGAGTTTGCCAAATACAGTGAAGCGCCTGCGAGTGTCGCAGAGCAAGTGATTAAGAAAGCATCCTGATTCAATACATAAACAGAATTAGAGGGTAAGACGGTGTCCAAGGCAAAATTTGAACGTACGAAGCCGCATGTGAATGTCGGGACCATTGGTCACGTAGACCATGGCAAGACGACCTTGACGGCGGCGATCACCAAGGTAATGGGCGAGAAGTTCGGCGGTGAAAGCCGGGCGTACGACCAGATTGACAGCGCGCCGGAAGAAAAAGCGCGCGGCATCACCATTGCCACCGCGCACGTGGAATACGAAACCGAGAACCGTCACTACGCGCACGTGGACTGCCCGGGCCATGCGGACTATGTGAAGAACATGATCACCGGTGCGGCGCAGATGGACGGGGCGATTCTGGTGGTTTCGGCCGCCGACGGCCCGATGCCGCAGACCCGCGAGCACATTCTGCTGTCCCGCCAGGTGGGCGTGCCGAGCATTGTTGTTTACCTGAACAAGGCGGACATGGTGGACGACGCCGAACTGCTGGAACTGGTGGAAATGGAAGTGCGCGAGCTGCTCTCTTCCTATGACTTCCCCGGCGACGACGTCCCGGTGGTCACCGGTTCCGCGCTCA
The DNA here is from genome assembly GCF_034522235.1 of Thiohalophilus sp. Lineage (NCBI taxonomy): Bacteria > Pseudomonadati > Pseudomonadota > Gammaproteobacteria > Thiohalomonadales > Thiohalophilaceae > Thiohalophilus > Thiohalophilus sp. Next base: position 500,303 of record NZ_JAXHLN010000002.1, read on the forward strand.
AGGCGCTGGAAGGGGACAGCTCCGAAATTGGCGTGCCCTCCATCGAGAAGCTGGTGGCGGAAATGGACGCCTACATTCCGGCGCCGGAACGGGCCATTGACGGCACCTTCCTGATGCCGATCGAAGACGTGTTCTCCATCTCCGGTCGCGGCACCGTGGTGACCGGGCGTATCGAGCGCGGGATTGTCAAAGTGGGTGAAGACGTGGAAATCGTCGGCATGAAAGACACCGCCAAGACCACTGTCACCGGCGTGGAAATGTTCCGCAAGCTGCTGGACCAGGGTCAGGCGGGGGACAACGTGGGCGTGCTGCTGCGCGGCACCAAGCGTGACGACGTCGAGCGCGGCCAGGTCCTGTGCAAGCCGGGCTCCATCAAGCCGCACACCAGGTTCGAGTGCGAAGTGTACGTTCTGTCCAAGGACGAAGGCGGGCGTCACACCCCGTTTTTCAACGGCTATCGGCCGCAGTTTTATTTCCGGACTACCGACGTGACCGGTGCCTGTGACCTGCCCGAAGGGGTGGAAATGGTCATGCCGGGGGACAACGTGCAGATGACCGTGAGCCTGATTGCCCCGATTGCGATGGAAGAAGGCCTGCGCTTTGCGATTCGCGAAGGCGGTCGGACCGTCGGCGCCGGTGTCGTATCGAAGATTATTGAGTAAACATATATGGCAGCCAAGAACCAGAACATTCGCATCCGTCTCAAGGCTTTTGATCATCGTCTGATCGATCAATCCGCCCGCGAGATTGTTGAAACGGCCAAGCGTACCGGTGCCCATGTTAAAGGCCCGATTCCGCTGCCGACGAAAAAGGAACATTACACGATCCTGATTTCGCCGCACGTCAACAAGGATGCGCGTGACCAGTATGAACTGCGTACACATAAGCGTCTGATGGATATCGTGGATCCGACGGACAAGACCGTGGACGCCCTGATGAAGCTGGATCTCGCCGCGGGCGTGGATGTTCAGATTCAGTTGAACTAACCGGATTGCTGAGTGGAGCACGACAAATGACTATTGGTGTAGTTGGGCGCAAGGTGGGAATGACCCGGATCTTTACAGATGACGGCGTATCGACGCCGGTGACTGTGATCGCGGTTGAACCCAACCGGATTTCCCAGCTGAAAACAGTTGACGCGGACGGTTATCGCGCCGTTCAGGTGACCACCGGCAAACGTAAAGCCGGCCGTGTCACCAAGCCCCAGGCCGGGCATTTTGCCAGGGCCGGTGTCGAAGCGGGCCGTGACGTGTGGGAATTCCGCCTGGCGGACGGCGAAGGCGAGGATTTCTCGCTCGCCGGTGAAATCAAGGTGGATATGTTCGAAGCCGGACAAAAAGTTGACGTAAGAGGCACCAGTATAGGTAAAGGTTTTGCCGGTGCGGTCAAACGTCACCATTTCCACACCCAGGACGCGACCCATGGCAACTCGCTGGCGCATCGTGCCCCGGGTTCTATCGGCCAGTGTCAGACGCCGGGCCGGGTGCTGAAAGGCAAGCGCATGGCCGGCCAGATGGGTAACAAAAACCGTACCACCCAGAATCTGGAAGTGGTCAAGGTCGACAACGATCGCAATCTGCTGCTGGTCAAGGGTGCTGTACCCGGATCCAAGGGCGGCAGTGTCATCGTACGCCCCGCGGTCAAGGCAGGTTAAGAGGACGCAGACGATGGAATTAGGTTTAACAACAGCCACAGGCAAGGCCTCCAAGAAATCCGTCGAGGTTTCAGATGCCGTGTTCGGTGCTGACTTTAACGAAACCCTGGTGCATCAGGCCGTGACCGCCTATCTGGTGGGTGGCCGTGCCGGGACGCGTGCGCACAAAAACCGCGCCGATGTCAGTGGTGGTGGTCGCAAGCCGTGGCGTCAGAAAGGCACCGGTCGCGCTCGTGCCGGGACCATTCGCAGTCCGATCTGGACAGGCGGTGGCAAGACGTTTGCCGCCAAGCCCCGGGACTGGTCGCAGAAGCTGAACCGCAAGATGTACCGCGCTGCAATGCGTTCCATCCTGTCGGAACTGGTTCGCCAGGAGCGCCTGGTGGTCATCGACGATCTCAAGCTGGATGCGCCGAAGACCAAAGAGCTGGTGGAAAAACTCGCCGGCCTGGGTATGGACAATGTGATGATTGTGACCCACGAAATTGACGATGCGCTGTTCAAGTCGGCCCGTAATCTGTACAAGGTCGGCCTGTGTGAAGTCGGCTATGTCGATCCGGTCAATCTGGTGGGCCATGACAAAGTGTTAATGACCGCTGCCGCCGTTGAAAAGCTTCAGGAGGTGCTGGCATGAATCAGGAACGTTTGATGAACGTGTTGCTGCAGCCGCACATCTCCGAAAAAAGCACCCTCCTGGCGGATAGCGCCAATCAGGTGGTCTTCAAGGTTGTACCCAGTGCGACCCGGGTTGAAGTTAAAAAGGCGGTTGAACTGCTGTTTAACGTCGAAGTAGAAGGTGTTCAGGTGGCAAACGTGAAAGGTAAGACCAAGCGTACTTCGTTTGGCACCGGCCGCCGCAAAGACTGGAAAAAAGCTTATGTGCGCATTAAAGCCGGTCAGGACATCAACTTTATGGGCACTGAGTAAGGTTTAAGGAATTAAAAATGGCGATTGTAAAGTCAAAACCGACATCCGCTGGGCGCCGCTTTGTCGTCAAGGTCGTTACCGACGATCTTTACAAGGGCAAACCGCATGCGCCGTTGCTGGAAAAGCAGTCCCGCACTGGTGGTCGTAACAACCAGGGCCGGATTACTACACGCCACAAGGGTGGTGGTCACAAGCAGCATTATCGCCTGATCGACTTCAAGCGTAACAAGGATGGCGTCGATGCAACCGTCGAGCGGATCGAGTATGATCCCAACCGCAGCGCGCGTATCGCGCTGGTCCTTTATAAAGACGGTGAGCGTCGCTATATCCTGGCGCCCAAGGGTGTTAAAGCGGGTGATACCGTAGTTTCCGGTACCAGTGCCCAGATCAAGGCGGGCAACTGCATGCCGCTGCGTAACATCCCGGTGGGAACTACTGTTCACGCCGTTGAAATGAAACCCGGCAAAGGCGCCCAGTTGGCCCGCAGCGCCGGTGCTTCCGTGCAGTTGGTTGCGCGCGAAGGCGATTACGCCACGATTCGCCTGCGCTCGAGCGAAATGCGTCGCGTGCATGCAGATTGCCGCGCCACCATTGGTGAAGTGAGCAACAGTGAACACAGCCTGCGTAAACTCGGCAAGGCCGGCGCCAAGCGCTGGCGGGGTGTGCGTCCCACCGTTCGCGGTGTGGTTATGAACCCGGTCGATCATCCGCACGGCGGTGGTGAGGGCCGTACCTCCGGCGGCCGTCACCCGGTCACCCCCTGGGGTGTGCCGACCAAGGGTTACAAGACCCGGAGTAACAAGAGTACGGATAAGATGATCGTCCGTCGTCGTCGTATCAAGAAATAACCGATAGAGAGAGCTAGCACAGTGCCACGTTCTATCAGAAAAGGTCCATTCGTTGATTTGCATCTTGTTAAAAAGATCGATCAGGCAGTGGAAACAAACAGCAAGAAACCCATCAAGACCTGGTCGCGTCGTTCCATGGTGTTGCCGGAAATGGTGGGTTTGACAATCGCTGTACATAATGGTCGCCAGCATGTGCCCGTCCTTGTTTCTGAAAACATGGTCGGTCACAAACTGGGCGAATTCGCGCCGACGCGGACCTTCAAGGGTCACGTGGCTGACAAGAAAGCCAGGTAAGAGGTTTTAGAAAATGGAAACCGCTGCAAAATTACGCTATGCACGCATTTCGCCGCAGAAGTGTCGCCTGGTGGCTGATCAGGTCCGGGGACTTCCGGTCGAGCGCGCATTGCAGGCCCTGACTTTCAGTTCCAAAAAATCCGCCAGTATCGTGAAAAAAGTGCTGGAATCCGCGATTGCCAATGCGGAGCACAATGACGGCGCGGATATCGATGAGCTGAAGGTTACAAAGATCACTGTTGATGAAGGTCCGACCTACAAGCGCTGGGAAGCACGTGCCAAGGGCCAGGCCAACCATATTTTTAAACGCACCAGTCACATCTGTGTGACTGTGGCAGAAAAGTAAGAGAGAAGCTGATGGGTCAGAAAGTACATCCTACAGGCATTCGTCTTGGTATCGTCAAGGACTGGACGTCTAAATGGTATGCCGATAACAAGAATTATGCTAATTACCTGAATCAGGATCTCGTTGTTCGTGATTTTCTCAAACAGCGCCTGAAACAGGCTTCTGTCAGCCGGATTCAGATTGAACGGACCCAGGGCAGCGCAAATATCACTATTAACACTGCGCGCCCCGGTCTGGTTATCGGAAAAAAAGGTGAAGATATCGAGCGTCTGCGTAACGAAGTGACCCAAATGATGGGTCTGCCGGCAGTGCACATTAATATTGAAGAAGTGCGCAAGCCGGAACTGGATGCCCAGCTGGTTGCCGAGAGCGTGGCCCAACAGCTTGAGCGCCGCATCATGTTCCGCCGTGCCATGAAGCGTGCGGTACAGAACACCATGCGTCTGGGTGCCCAGGGCATCAAGATCAACGTTGCGGGCCGCCTGAACGGCGCCGAAATCGCACGTACTGAGTGGTACCGCGAAGGACGTGTACCTTTGCATACCCTGCGGGCAGACATCGACTACGGTCTGGCCGAAGCGCAAACCACTTACGGCATCATCGGTGTCAAGGTCTGGATCTTCAAGGGTGAGATCATCGGGCATTACGCTGACAGTGAATCCGAAGCTGCAAAATCGGCAGCGGGTTGAGATTGGGAGTTTGAAGCATGCTGCAGCCGAAACGGACAAAATTTCGTAAACAACAGAAAGGCCGTAACCGCGGACTTGCTCAACGTGGTAGCAAGGTCAGCTTTGGTGAGTACGGTCTGAAAGCCACCGGCCGTGGCCGGATTACGGCCCGCCAGATTGAGGCGGCTCGTCGTGCCATGAACCGCTATATCAAGCGTGGCGGCAAGATCTGGATTCGTATTTTCCCGGACAAGCCGATTACCCAGAAGCCGCTGGAAGTTCGTCAGGGTAAAGGTAAAGGTAATGTTGAATACTGGGTGGCCCAGATTCAGCCGGGACGTATGTTGTATGAAATGGAAGGTGTTTCAGAAGAAGTGGCGCGTGAAGCGTTCCGCCTCGCTGCGGCCAAGCTTCCGATCACCACCACATTTGTAACGCGGACGGTACTGTAATGAAAGCTAGCGAATTGCGTGAAAAGAATATTGAAGATCTGAATAAAGAGCTTCTGGAGCTGACGCGCGAAAAGTTTAATCTTCGCATACAGACGGCGACCGGTCAGATGAATCGTACTCATCAGTTAAAGGCTGTTCGTCGCAATATCGCGCGCGTTAAAACCATCCTGAATGAGAAAGCAGGTAAGGCATAATGAGTGAATCAGTAAAACGCACCGTAACCGGGCGGGTTGTCAGTAACAAAATGGACAAGTCCATTACCGTGTTGGTCGAACGTCGAGTGAAGCATCCAATGTATGGAAAATTCATCAAGCGTTCCACCAAGTTGCACGCTCATGACGCCAATAACGAGTGTAATGAAGGCGATATCGTTATCATTACCTCCTGTCGTCCGCTGTCCAAGACAAAAACCTGGGCACTGGAATCGATTGTTGAACGGGCCGCGATTATTTAAGGCCTGAATTGAATAGAGTTTAGCGGAGTCGCTCAAGATGATTCAGATGCAAACCATGCTCGACATCGCCGATAATAGCGGTGCTCGTCGCGTACAATGTATTAAAGTGCTCGGTGGTTCCAAGCGCCGTTACGCCGGTGTTGGCGACATTATCAAGGTGAGCATCAAAGAAGCGATCCCGCGTGGTCGTGTTAAAAAAGGCGAAGTTTTCAATGCTGTAGTCGTACGTACCCGTAAAGGTGTGCGTCGTCCTGACGGTTCGCTGATTCGCTTTGATAGCAATGCAGCCGTATTACTGAATACCCAGCTACAGCCGGTCGGTACCCGTATTTTTGGTCCGGTTACCCGTGAACTGCGTACAGAAAAGTTCATGAAGATCATTTCACTGGCACCTGAAGTACTGTAAGGCAGAGAGTAAAGCCATGAACAAGATTCGAAAAGGTGATGAAATTATTGTCATCACAGGCAAAGACAAAGGCAAGCGTGGCACCGTTTCACGTGTGATGATGGATGAAGACAGTATTCTTGTCGACAACATCAATGTCGTCAAAAAACATCAGAAACCGAATCCCGCTGCCGGTGCTGCAGGCGGTATTGTGGAAATGGAAAAGCCATTGGATATTTCCAATGTGGCTCTCTATAACCCGGTAACCGGCAAAGCTGACCGGGTCGGATTCAAGACCCTCGAAGATGGTCGCAAGGTCCGTTACTTTAAATCCAATGGCGAAGTTTTAGACGCTTAATCGTTTAGGTTGCAACAATGGCAAGATTGCAGGATTTTTACCGAGAAACTGTTGTTTCCAGTCTGAAAGATCAGTTTGGTTACAAGAGCGTGATGGAAGTACCCAAGATCACCAAGATTACACTTAATATGGGTGTGGGCGAAGCTATTGGTGACAAGAAGATTCTGGAAAATGCGGTAGCCGATATGACCAGGATTTGCGGTCAGAAGCCTATCGTGAACAACGCACGAAAGTCCGTTGCCGGTTTCAAGGTGCGCGAAGGTTTCCCGATTGGGTGCAAGGTCACGCTGCGCAGTGAACGCATGTATGAGTTTCTGGATCGACTGATTAATATTGCGATCCCGCGTGTTCGCGACTTCCGTGGTCTGAATGCGAAATCGTTCGATGGTCGTGGAAATTACAGCATGGGCGTTCGTGAGCAGATCATTTTCCCGGAAATCGAGTATGACAAGATCGACGCGATTCGGGGGATGGATATTACTATCACCACGACTGCTAAATCCGATGAGGAAGGGCGCGCGCTACTGGCGGCGTTTAACTTTCCGCTGAAAGGCCAAGGGTAGGAGAAGAACATGGCAAAAGTTTCCATGGTTGAGCGCGAAGCCAAGCGTATCAAGACAGTTAAAAAATACGCCGATAAACGCGCGGCATTAAAAGCCAGGGTCAAGGATCCGAGTCTCTCGATTGAAGAGCGGATGGAAGCCCAGCATCAGCTGCAGAAATTGCCGCGCGATGCCAGCCCGGCCCGTTTGCAGCGTCGCTGCCGGATTACCGGTCGCCCGCATGCTGTGTATCGTAAGTTCGGGCTGTGCCGTAACAAACTGCGTCAGCACACCATGCAGGGTGACGTGCCTGGTCTGCGCAAGGGTAGTTGGTAACAGATTAGGCTGATGGCAAGAGCTGAGAGCCTGGAGAAATAACGAAATGATGACAGATCCGATTTCAGATATGTTGACAAGAGTGCGCAACGCACTTGGCGCCGGCAAGACGAGCGTGAGCATGCCTTATTCCAAAGAGAAGCATGCAATTGCCCAGGTGCTGAAGGATGAAGGTTATATTGCCGACTTCAGCAAGGGTGGTGACGACGATGCCAAGCCTCAGCTGATTGTTCAACTGAAGTATTACCAGGGGCAGCCGGTTATTGAAAAAATCAAACGGGTTAGTCGTCCTGGGTTGCGCATTTACAAGAGTAAGAATGAGCTGCCGAGTGTGATGGGTGGCTTGGGTGTTGCAATTATTTCCACTTCCCAGGGTCTGATGACCGACCGTGCCGCGCGTAAGTCCGGCTTCGGTGGTGAAGTGGTTTGTACCGTGCAGTAATTCTAGGGTAGCGCGTCATGGCGAGAATAACAGCAATTAGTATTCCCTCTGGTGTGGAGGTCACAATTAATGACCAGCATGTCAGTGTGAAAGGTTCAAAGGGCACTATGGAGCACACCGTGCATCCAGTTGTTGAAATTGTTCGCGAAGAGGACAATCTCACCTTTTTGCCTCGTGAGAAAGGTCCGGAAGCGATCGCGCAAAGTGGTACTGCCAGGGCTGTCATTAATAACCTGGTTACCGGGGTCAGCGACGGTTTTGAAAAGAAACTTGAGCTGGTCGGTGTCGGTTATCGAGCGCAGTCACAGGGCAAAGTACTGAATCTGACGTTGGGCTTCTCGCATCCGATTAACTATGAACTGCCGGAAGGTGTCACGGCTGAAACACCGAGCCAAACAGAGGTCGTGATCCGCGGTATCGACAAACAGCAGGTTGGCCAGGTCGCGGCGGAAATCCGCGGCTTTCGACCGCCCGAACCCTACAAGGGCAAGGGCGTGAAATACGCGGATGAGCGTATTATCCGCAAAGAAGCCAAGAAGAAATAAGGGCAGGGTAAAACGATGGATAAAAAGACTACTCGTTTACGTCGTGCACGCCGCACTCGAGCCAAGATTCGTGAGCTGGCTGTGCCGCGTCTGTCGGTATATCGCACACCCCGGCATATCTATGCCCAGGTGATTGCGGCCAATGGCAGTGAAGTTTTGGCCGCAGCCAGTACCGTGCAGACTGATGTTAAAGGTAATGTCAAAAATACAGGCAATGTTGATGCCGCGGCAGTAGTCGGCAAAACCATTGCGGAAAAGGCCAAAGCGGCAGGTGTCACCAGTGTGGCTTTTGACCGCTCCGGCTTTAAATATCACGGCCGGGTCAAGGCCCTGGCGGACGCTGCGCGCGAAGCCGGCTTGCAATTCTAAAGGTTAATGAATTATGGCTGCATTTGACAAAGAACAGAACGCTGAAGACTTACAGGAACGCCTGGTTGGTATCCGTCGTGTTGCCAAGGTGGTCAAAGGTGGACGAATTTTCGGCTTCTCGGCCCTGACTGTTGTCGGTGATGGTAACGGTCGTGTCGGTTTTGGTCGCGGCAAGGCACGCGAAGTACCGGTTGCCATACAAAAGGCCATGGAAGATGCGCGCAAAAACATGGTTAAGGTGCCGTTGAACAACCACACATTGCAATACTCGATCAATGCTGAGCATGGCGCCGCCAAGGTGTATATGCAGCCGGCTTCAGATGGTACCGGTGTTATCGCCGGTGGCCCGATGCGCGCCGTGTTCGATGTGGTTGGCGTGCACAACGTACTGGCAAAATGTATCGGTAGTAACAACCCGGTTAATGTCGTGCGTGCAACGATTAATGGTCTGAAAAACATGACCTCGCCGGAGCAGGTTGCGGCCAAGCGCGGCAAGAGTGTCAAGGACATTGTGGAATAAATCATGGCTGACAAGACTATCAAAGTAACTCTGGTGCGCAGCATGCACGGTCGACTGGCTTCACATAAAGCCTGTGTTACAGGCCTGGGTTTGCGTCGTATGCATCACACTGTTGAGGTAGAAGATACCCCGTGTACTCGAGGCATGATCAACAGGGTTCATTACATGGTAAAGGTTGAGGAGAATTGAGAATGCGTTTGAATAACCTCAAGCCGACCGAGGGAGCAAGAAAACCGGCCAAACGTCGTGGCCGGGGAATCGGTTCCGGTCTGGGTAAGACCGGCGGCCGTGGTCACAAAGGACAGAAAGCCCGTTCCGGCGGTTTCACCAAGGTGGGATTCGAGGGCGGTCAGATGCCCTTGCAACGCCGTCTGCCGAAAGTCGGCTTCAAATCACGTATTGCGCGTGTCACCGATGAAATTCGCCTGCATGAACTGAATAATCTCGATGCCGACGTGATTGATATGGCAGTGCTGCAAAAGGCCAATCTGATTAGCAAGGAAATTCAACGGGCAAAGATCATGTTATCCGGCAAGCTTGAAAAAGCTGTTACCCTCAAAGGCATTCGCGTCACCAAAGGTGCCCGGGAAGCTATTGAGGCCGCCGGCGGCAAGGTCGAAGAGTAAGCCGAGGGATGGGCGCTTCGCGACAGGGAATGGCCAATGCGATGGCCGGGGGCAAGTTTACCGAGCTGCGTCAACGCATGTTGTTCGTACTCGGTGCCCTGCTGGTATTCCGGGTTGGTTCTTTTATTACTGTGCCGGGCATTGATCCCGAATCACTGGCACAAATGGTGGAACAACAGCGCGGCACCATACTGGACATGTTCAACATGTTCTCCGGTGGGGCGCTGGCCCGGTTGTCGCTGTTTGCACTGGGGATCATGCCGTATATCTCGGCCTCGATCATCATGCAGTTGCTGACCAAGGTCCACCCCAAGCTTGAGCAGATAAGTAAGGAAGGGGCCGCCGGCAAACGCAAGATTACCCAGTACACCCGGTTAGCGACGCTGGGTCTGGCGACTTTTCAGGCACTGGGTGTCGCGGTCGCGTTGTCACGTCAGGAAGGGCTGGTGATCATCGATCACAATACGTTCTTCTTTACGACCGTGGTGACGCTGGTGACCGGTACCATGTTCCTGATGTGGCTGGGTGAACAGATTACCGAGCGCGGTATCGGTAACGGTATTTCACTGATTATTTTTGCAGGTATTGTCGCCGGGCTGCCGACGGCGCTCGGGACAACGATGGAAATGGGCCGGACCGGCGATCTGGCCTACGGCAAGATTCTGGTGCTATTTGCCCTGGCCCTTGGCGTGACCGCATTTGTGGTCTTTATGGAACGTGGCCAGCGCCGGATCACGGTCAATTACGCCAAGCGTCAGCAGGGGCGCAAGATGTATGCGGCGCAAAGCAGCCATTTGCCGTTGAAGATCAACATGGCCGGCGTTATACCGCCGATCTTTGCCTCGAGCATTATTCTGTTTCCCTCCACCTTGCTGGGGTGGTTTGGCGGCAGTACCGACGGGGCGGCAGGTATCCTGCAGGATATCTCCACCATGATGTCGCCTGGGCAGCCGCTGTATGTGTTGCTCTATGCTGTTGCGATTATATTTTTCTGTTTCTTCTATACGGCGTTGATGTTTAACCCGAAAGAAACAGCAGACAACCTGAAGCGTTCCGGTGCCTTTGTCCCCGGCATTCGCCCCGGTGAACAGACGGCCCGTTATATCGATTCGATTCTGGGGCGTTTGACCCTGGTTGGCGCGGTATATATCACCGCCGTCTGCCTGTTACCGGAATTTTTGATTCTGGCCTGGGGGGTTCCGTTCTATTTTGGCGGGACCTCGCTGCTGATTGTGGTCGTGGTTGTGATGGACTTCATGGCCCAGACCCAGTCGCTGCTGATGTCGCATCAGTACGAAAGCTTGATGAAAAAGGCCAACCTGAAGGGCCAGGGTCCCTCGGGCATGTTGCGCTGAACAACCTGAACCTGGGCAGGGGTATAAACCCCGGCCCCGCCAGACAGGGTCCCCTCGGGGGCCACGAGTGAAAGACCTCTGTATCCCGCGTCGACGGGCTGATCATCCAGCCTGAGGGGCGGCCCGAGCTGAACTGGAATTTGGAGAGACTGCGATGAAAGTGCGTGCATCAGTCAAGAAAATGTGCCGGAACTGCAAGATCATCAAGCGCAATGGCGTGATCCGGGTGATCTGTACCGATCCGCGCCACAAACAGCGCCAGGGCTGACCCGGCGCGAGTGAAAAAACGGAAAAAGCCTTGCTAGGGCAGGCAGTTAGCGATTAAAATTGCCCGTTTCGCAAGGCCTGGTTGGGAATTGTTAAATAAAGATTTGAACGTTTAGGAGTAAGGCTAGATGGCCCGTATTGCAGGCATCAACATCCCGGTGAACAAGCACGCGGATATCGCGCTGACGTCGATTTACGGCATTGGCCGTACCCGCGCCCGGAAGATTTGTGACGACGCGGGGATTGACCCGAGCACCAAGATTCGTGATCTGGATGACGACGCGGTCGAGAAACTGCGTAACGAAGTCGGCAAGATCAGCGTGGAAGGTGATCTGCGTCGGGAAGTATCTATGAATATCAAACGGTTGATGGACCTGGGTTGCTACCGTGGAATCCGTCATCGCCGTGGATTGCCGCTGCGCGGCCAACGTACCCGGACCAATGCCCGTACCCGTAAGGGACCGCGCAAACCGATTAGACGATAAGTTTCATTAAATTAGGTTTCTGGAAATATGGCAACCAAAGCTAAAGCTACTCGTACACGTAAAAAAGTCAAACGCGATGTCTCCGACGGGATTGCTCACGTCCATGCATCATTTAATAACACGATCGTGACTATCTCTGATCGTCAAGGCAATGCGCTGTGCTGGGCGACTGCCGGTGGCTCCGGCTTCCGCGGTTCGCGCAAGAGCACGCCGTTTGCCGCCCAGGTTGCCGCCGAACGTTGCGGTGAGATGGCGCAGGAATATGGAATGAAAAATCTGGAAGTCTGGGTCAAGGGCCCGGGTCCGGGACGCGAATCCGCCGTACGTGCATTGAATGCAAAAGGCTTTCGTATCACCAACATCGCAGACGTGACGCCCATTCCGCATAATGGTTGCCGTCCTCCGAAGAAACGTCGCGTATAAGCGGGAGAGAATACCTTGGCTAAATATATTGGTTCAAAATGCCGCCTGTGCCGCCGTGAAGGCGAAAAACTGTTTTTAAAGGGCGAGAAATGCTACGGCAGTAAATGTGCGATTGAAAATCGCCCGTTTCCGCCGGGGCAACACGGTCAGCGCCGTGGTCGTTTGTCCGACTACGCGACCCAGCTGCGTGAAAAGCAGAAAATGCGTCGCTCCTACGGCATCATGGAAAAACAGTTCCGCGGGTATTACAAACAAGCCGATCGTCTCAAAGGCTCGACCGGTGACAATCTGTTGCAATTGCTGGAATGCCGTCTGGACAATGTTGTTTTCCGCATGGGTTTTGGTGCTTCCCGTTCCGAGGCGCGTCAACTGGTTCGGCACAATGCGATTACCGTTAACGGTCGCAAGGTGAACATCCCTTCCATGCAGATCCAGGCAGGCGATGTTGTTGCTGTTGCGGAAAAAGCCCGCAATCAGCTGCGCATCAAGGGCGCCACCGAAGCTGCCCAGAACCGGGGATTTGCCGAATGGCTGGAAGTCGATACCGACAAGCTGACGGGTACGTTCAAGAGCGTACCGGAACGCAGCGAATTGCCGACTGATATCAAAGAACACCTGGTCATCGAACTGTACTCCAAGTAATCAGTTTGAGCACGACACAGGGACTTTTGAACATTAAATTGAGAGGACATAGATGACGGCCTCAGTATCAGATTTTCTGACTCCGCGAATTGTTGATATTCAGCAAATCAGCGATACCCATGCCAAAGTCACTCTCGAGCCGCTCGAGCGTGGCTTTGGACATACTCTGGGTAATGCCCTGCGTCGAATCCTGCTGTCTTCGATGAGCGGCGCCGCCATCACCGAAGTGGAGATCGAGGGTGTCCTGCATGAGTACACCACTATTGAAGGTGTTCAGGAAGATGTCGTTGACATCCTGCTGAATCTCAAGGGTGTTGCCCTGCGAATGGAGGGCGAGGACGAAGCCACCCTGACGCTGAACAAAAAAGGCCCCGGTCAGGTTACTGCCGCGGATATTCAGCTGATTCAGAATGTAGAAGTAATCAATCCGGATCATGTGCTGGCCAATCTGACCAAGGAAGGCGAGTTGAACATGACTCTCAAGATTACCCGTGGGCGGGGTTATGAAGCCGCCAATACCCGGGGTGACGAGGAAGAAGAGGATCATCCCATCGGTCGCCTGCAACTGGATGCGAGTTTCAGCCCGATACAGCGTGTTGCCTACGTGGTCGACAGCGCGCGTGTTGAACAGCGTACCGATCTGGACAAGCTGACAATCGAACTTGAAACCAACGGCACTATCGATCCGGAAGAAGCGATCCGCGGTGCGGCAACGATTCTTCAGGACCAGCTCTCTGCCTTTGTCGATCTGCGTGGCAAGGAAGAGACCAGCCCCGCCGAGCAGGAACCGGAAATCGATCCGATTCTGTTGCGTCCGGTCGACGATCTGGAGCTGACTGTCCGCTCCGCCAACTGCCTGAAGGCAGAACAGATTTACTACATCGGTGATCTGATTCAGCGCACCGAAGTGGAACTGCTCAAAACACCGAACCTGGGCAAGAAGTCCCTGACCGAAATCAAGGACGTGCTGGCCTCCCGTGGATTGTCACTGGGTATGCGCCTGGAAAACTGGCCGCCGGCAAGCCTGAAGGACAAGGAAGCTTCCTGAAGCTTCTGACTGTTTAACGAATCTAGTTTAGGATTTAGAACCATGCGTCACCGTCAAAGTGGTCGAAAGCTCAACCGGAACAGCCCGCATCGCAAGGCGATGTACCGTAATATGTCGGTTTCCCTGTTCCAGAATGAATTGATCCGCACCACCTTGCCCAAGGCCAAGGAATTGCGGCGCACAGTCGAACCCTTGCTCACGCTGGCCAAGACGGACAGTGTGGCCAACCGTCGCCTGGCGTTCAACCGCCTGCGCGATCGCGAGGCCGTGACCAAACTGTTCAACGAACTGGGTCCACGCTATCAGGAACGTCCCGGCGGTTACCTGCGGATTCTCAAGTGCGGTTTCCGTACTGGCGACAACGCACCGATGGCCTATGTCGAACTGGTCGATCGCCCGGCACCGGAATCTTCCGCCGAGGAAACTGCAAGCGAAAACGCCGAAGCCTGAACTACGGGTTCAGTTTCAGAGTAAAAAGCCGGGCAATGCCCGGCTTTTTTGTTTGTGTCGCTGCCTCGACAAATAACAGGAACCACTGAATACACTGAAGACCACCGAAGACACCGAAAATAAAAATTCAGTGAGTTCAGTGTCAATCGGTGTTTTCGGTGTAACTCACACCGTCAGCAGTTGATGGTGGAAAGTTCGCTGTTCGAGTGAATGGGGGAATGGGGATGATTGTTTTATTCACTGATTTTGGCTATGAGGGACCCTATGTCGGGCAGATGAAGGGCGTGCTGGCCCGACATGCCCCGAATGTGCCGGTCATCGATCTGATGCACGATGCCCCGGTATTCAATCCTCGTGCTGCAGCCTATCTGCTGGCTGCGTTATGTGAGCCATTCCCGGAGCAGGCGGTGTTTGTTTCAGTGGTGGATCCGGGCGTCGGGCATCCGCATCGGCGACCGGTCATCGTGCGGGCAGACAACCGCTGGTTTGTCGGACCCGCTAACATGCTGTTCAATACGGTGATCAAACTGGCCGGGGAGGTTGAGGTTTGGGAAATCACCTGGCGTCCGCCGCAACTGTCCGACTCCTTCCACGGCCGGGATCTGTTCGCGCCGGTGGCGGCGCAACTGGCGCTGGGGCGCATGCCGGAGGCCGAACAGATTTCCGTCACGGACTTGCTGAGTCTCGACTGGCCGTCGGATCTGTACGAGATCATCTATTTCGATCACTATGGCAACGCCATGACCGGGATCCGTGCCGACGCACTCAGCAGCGATCAGCAATTGCTGATCGGCGAGCAGAAACTCTATTACGCGCGGACCTTTTCCCTGGCGGAAAAGGGCCGGCCGTTCTGGTACCGTAATTCATCGGGGCTGGTGGAATTGGCGATGGACAGCGACAGTATTCGCGAACATCTGCGACTTCAGATTGGCGAGACCATCAAGCTGGCTGACGAAGATTAGTGCTGCCGATGAAAGATGACTTCGGTCATCAGCCGACCTTCGAACCACGCCTCGATGGTCAACTTTCCCGTTTGACGTTGTATTGTCAGACCGGGGCGGGCGGCGGGTTGTATCGCGCCCGCTGCAAGCAGTTCAGCCGGATAATGCATCCGCAAGGTGACATGATAAGGATAGTAGCCGTCGAGAAAGCGGCGGTGATAGGGACCGTTGATCAGCTTGTATGTTTCCCCTTCCTTGTAAAATACCCGGATCCGGGCCTCGACGCAGAGACGGTTGTTGCGTTGCAGATCGGTCATCTGTATCGAGTTGGCGATCACTTCTGCATGGCCGATGTTGTGGTTTTCCACGATTCTCAGGTCACGCATTTGCTGGTATTGATAGGTCACTTCCAGTTCCGGGACCGGATCCAGGTTCTCGTGACACTGGCGCAGTTTCAGCCAGCCATTTTGTAACGTACCGGGTTCGATCCAGAAGGTATTGTCCGAATGGGGCACCGGTTTGTCCGGCGGGGTGGCCAGAAACTCGAGTTCGCCCATATTGACTTGAAATTCGGGTGGCGTCAGCTCGTCGCTTTCCAGCCACTCCAGTTGTTCGGGCGTCGGCTCGGCCGCAGAGACGCTGCCTGCCAGCAACGGAATGACCAGCCCAAAAGTATTTCGTAATGTCATGTCAACAGCATAGCGATTGATTGACTGTTTGTCAGATCACGAAAAAATCCGGGGAGCACAGCTAACCACCGAAACACCGAAGACACCGAAACTCACCGAATGATTATTTTCGGTGTTGTCGGTACTGGGTTATCGGTGTCTTCGGTGGTTTATTGCTAAAAGGCTATGCGCGCTTCTTTTCGCGTTTCTGCCGGGCCTCGAGCACCGGCTTGAGATAAACGCCGGTATGTGAGTTTTGGTGTTCGGCCACTTCTTCGGGCGTGCCGGCACAGACCAGGGCACCGCCCTTGTTACCGCCTTCGGGCCCCATGTCGATGATCCAGTCAGCGGTTTTGATCACATCCAGATTGTGCTCGATGATGACGATGGTGTTGCCGTGATCGCGCAGGCGGTGCAGGACGGCCAGCAGCTGTTCGATGTCGTAAAAGTGCAGGCCGGTGGTCGGCTCATCCAGAATATACAGGGTATTGCCGGTGTCGCGCTTGGACAGCTCGCGCGCCAGCTTGACCCGCTGCGCCTCGCCGCCGGAGAGGGTGGTGGCGTTCTGACCCAGTTTGATATAGGTGAGGCCCACATCCATCAGGGTCTGCAGCTTGCGCTTGATCGCCGGCACGGCGTCGAAAAAGCTCAGGGCATCCTCGACGGTCATTTCCAGCACTTCATAGATGTTCCTGCCCTTGTATTTGATCTCCAGCGTCTCGCGGTTGTAGCGCTTGCCCTTGCAGACATCGCAGGGCACGTAGATATCCGGTAGAAAGTGCATCTCCACCTTGATCACGCCGTCGCCCTGGCACGCCTCGCAGCGCCCGCCCTTGACGTTGAAGCTGAAGCGTCCCGGGTTGTAACCTCGTGCGCGAGCCTCCTGGGTGCCGGCGAACAGCTCCCGGATCGGGGTAAACAGCTGGGTATAGGTGGCCGGGTTGGAGCGGGGCGTGCGGCCGATGGGGCTCTGGTCGATGTCCACCACCTTGTCGAACTGGCCGAGGCCGACGATCTCGTCGCAGGGCGCCGGTTCCTGGCCCGCCTGGTTGATCTCGGCGGCGGCGTGCAGATAGAGAGTGTCGTTGATCAGGGTCGATTTGCCCGAGCCGGAGACCCCGGTGACGGCGGTCATCAGCCCCACCGGGATGTCGATTGTCACATTCTGCAGATTGTTACCCCGGGCGCCGCGGATCGACAGCCAGCGCTCCCCGGTGGGGGTGCGTCGGGCCGGGACGGCAATGGCCTTGTGGCCTGACAGGTACTGGCCGGTCAGGGAGTCGGGGCTCGCCATAATCTGCTGTGGCGTGCCCTGAGCCACGATATGGCCGCCGTGGGCGCCGGCCCCGGGGCCGATATCCAGTACGTGATCGGCGCTCAGAATCGCCTCCTCGTCGTGCTCTACCACGATCACGGTGTTACCCAGGTCCCTTAAATGATAAAGGGTATTGAGCAGCCGGCTGTTATCCCGCTGGTGCAGGCCGATGGAGGGCTCGTCGAGCACGTACATGACCCCCACCAGCCCGGCGCCGATCTGGCTGGCCAGGCGGATACGCTGCGCCTCGCCGCCGGAGAGGGTGTCGGCGCTGCGATCCAGGCTCAGATACTCCAGTCCCACGTTGACCAGGAAGTTAAGCCGCAAGGTGATCTCCTTGAGGATTTTCTCGGCAATCTTGCCGCGTCGGCCGGGCAGCTCGAGGGTACTGAAAAAATGATGCGCCGTATCGATGGCCATGGCGGTGACATCGGGCAGGGTCTTGTCGGTGACAAACACATGCCGGGCCTGGCTGTTCAGCCGGGTGCCGTGGCACTCGGGGCAGGCCTGATGATTCAGGTATTTGGCCAGCTCCTCGCGCACCACGTTGGACTCGGTCTCGCGATAGCGGCGCTGCATGTTGGGAATGACCCCCTCGAACGGCTGGCGCTTTTTGTGCTCGCCGCCGCGCTCGTTGAAATAGACAAATTCAATCTTCTCCTCGCCACTGCCGTGGAGAATGATCTGCTGCAGCGATTGCGGCAGATCCTCGAAGGCGGCGTCCATGTCGAAGTCGTAATGGCGCGACAGCGACAGCAGCATCTGGAAGTAATAGACATTACGCCGGTCCCAGCCGCGGATGGCGCCGCTGCTCAGGCTCAGTTCCGGGTGGCTGACCACCCGCTGGGGATCGAAATACTGGCGCATGCCCAGGCCGTCGCAACCGGGGCAGGCGCCGGCAGGATTATTAAACGAGAACAGCCGCGGCTCCAGCTCGCTCAGCGAGTAGCCGCAGACCGGGCAGGCGTAGTTGGCGGAGAAGACCAGATCCGGGTGGTCGTCGTCCATCCAGGCGACCCGGATCACGCCGCCGCCCAGATTCAGTGCGGTCTCGATGGAGTCGGCCAGCCGGGTCTGCAGATCGGCGCGCACCTTGAAACGATCCACCACCGCCTCGATGGTGTGCTTGCGCCGCTTGTCCAGGTTGGGCAGATCATCCAGTTCCACCACCTCGCCGTCGACCCGGGCGCGGATATAGCCCTCGGCGCGCAGGGTGTCGAACACCTGGTCGTGCTCGCCTTTGCGATTGTCAATCACCGGCGCCAGCAGCATCAGCCTGGTAGCCTCGGGCAGGGCGAGAATGTGGTCCACCATCTGACTGACGGTCTGTGCGTCGAGCACAATGTCATGTTCCGGGCAGCGCGGCTCGCCGGCACGGGCGAACAGCAGGCGCAGATAGTCATAGATTTCAGTGATGGTGCCGACCGTGGAGCGGGGGTTGTGCGACGTGGACTTCTGCTCGATCGAGATGGCCGGAGACAGCCCCTCAATGTGATCCACATCGGGTTTTTCCATTACCGACAGGAACTGGCGCGCATAGGCGGACAATGATTCCACGTAACGGCGCTGGCCCTCGGCATAGATGGTGTCGAAGGCGAGCGACGACTTGCCGGAACCGGACAGGCCGGTAATCACGATCAGTTTGTCGCGCGGCAGATCCAGATCGATGTTCTTGAGATTGTGGGTGCGGGCACCCTTGATGTGGATCGTGTCCATGAATTCTTCCTGCTACAGCCAAACACGCTACTATACGACGTTTTCGCCATCACGGGGAAGCCGATACGTTGTTTCTGTGATCGGGGGACGAGGCAGGTTGCTCATGATGGTGTCATTTTGACTTTACGCGGTACTGGCGCACTTCATCCCTGTACCGGCATTGGGAATGCGTATTTGGTGGGCTTGCCGGGTCAGTGTTTCCCGGGCGGGAGGTTCCTGCTAACATCGGCTTTTTACCGATAGTCTGACTGGGACTATCCCGCTTTTCTCAAGCTGGACTTCTCCTGAACTTAATCAATGCACGATAACGCGATGACCAAAGGCGAGCGGCGCATTGCGCTGGTCCTGGCCGGGGTATTCTCCTCCCGCATGCTGGGGCTGTTCATGATCCTGCCGGTCTTCACCCTCTACGCCCACGAGTTGCACGGCTATACCCTGACCCTGGCCGGACTGGCTCTGGGCATCTACGGCCTGACCCAGGCACTGCTGCAGATTCCCCTGGGCATGCTCTCCGATCGCATCGGCCGCAAGCCGGTGATCCTCGGCGGCCTGCTGGTGTTCGCGCTTGGCAGCGTCATTGCGGCCCTGTCAGATTCCATGTGGGGGGTGATCCTGGGCCGGGCCCTGCAGGGCGCCGGCGCCATTGCCAGTGCGGTGCTGGCGCTGGCGGCGGACCTGACCCGCGAGGAACACCGGCTCAAGGTCATGGCCCTGATCGGCATCAGCATCGGGCTCTCCTTTGCGCTGGCCATGGTGGTCGGACCGCTGCTGCACGGCTGGTTCGGGGTGCCGGGGATTTTCTGGGTTACGGCGGGCCTGGCCGCGCTGGGCATCGTGCTGGTGCTGCGGGCGGTACCGAGACCGGTCAGTGTGCGCTTTCACCGCGACACCGAGGTGGAGACGACCTCGCTGGGTCAGGTGCTGCGCGATACCCAGCTGCTGCGGGTTGACGCCGGGATTTTCATCCTGCATCTGCTGTTGATGGCCAATTTCGTGGTGGTGCCGGGGCTGCTGGAGCAGCGCTTCGGCCTGCCCGGGGCCAGCCACTGGCGGGTCTATCTGCCGGTACTGTTCCTGTCGATGCTGGTGATCATGCCGTTTATTTTCCTGGCCGAGAAAAAACGCATGGTAAAACAGATACTTGTCTTCGCCGTCGGGCTGATGCTGGCGGTCCAGGCCGCTCTGGCGTCGGGCATCGACTCTATGGCGGGCATGGTCTTCGTGCTATGGTTGTTTTTTGTGGCGTTCAACCTGCTGGAGGCCAGCCTGCCGTCCCTGGTGGCCAAACTGGCGCCGGTGACCCGCAAGGGCACGGCCATGGGCGCCTACACCACGGCGCAGTTTCTGGGGGTGTTTGTCGGCGGGACGGCCGGCGGCTGGCTGGCGGAGCACTATACGCTGACCAGCCTGTTCCTGTTTAATATGGCCCTGGCGGGGATCTGGCTGCTGCTGGTGGTCAGCATGCGTCAGCCGTCTTATTACACCAGCCAGCTGTTGAATGTGGGCAACCTGGACGAGCAGCAGGCCGAGGAGCTGGTCCGCAAATTGAGCGCAGTGCCGGGGGTAATCGAAGCCATTATTGTTGCCGAGGAGGGCGTCGCCTACCTCAAGGTCGACAAGCCGAAACTGGATCAAACAGCGCTGTTTGCCTATTCGGTAACAGCACAAGGCTGAACATCAGCGTAATCATTGCACGAAGGGAGAGGACGAACATGGCAAGGGGCATTAATAAAGTAATTCTGGTAGGCAACCTGGGGCGCGATCCGGAAGTGCGCTATTCCGCCAACGGCGCGGCGATTGCCAATGTGTCGATCGCCACCTCCGAAAGCTGGAAAGACAAGAACACCGGCGAACAGGTGGAGAAGACCGAATGGCACCGGGTGGTGATGTTCCGCCGCCTGGGCGAGATTGCCGGCGAGTACCTGAAGAAGGGCTCCAAGGTCTATATCGAAGGTAAACTGCAGACCCGCAAGTGGCAGGACAAAGAGGGCCACGATCGCTACACCACCGAGATCGTCGCCAACGAAATGCAGATGCTCGACTCGCGCGGCGGCGGTACCGCCAATTTTGACAACAACTACGACAGCGGTCAGAGCAGCAGCGGTGGTGGTGCCGGTAGCGGTGGTGGTCAGCCCGAGCCGGTCCCGATGGGGGATTTCGATGACGATATTCCGTTCTGAATGATGCAGCCTGTCTGACAAAACAAAACCCCGCCGTAGCGGGGTTTTGTTATTAGAGTCGACCGTTCATGGTCGGCAGGCAGCGCGGCGTGTTAATAACCGCCTTCATTATTGCCCTGGCCGGAGCCTCTGCCGCCGCCCATGCCCTGGCCACGACCCTGACCCTGTTCCATGTGCTGATCACGTCCCTGACCCGGTTCCATGCCCCGGCCACGTTCTCCGTCGCGACGCATACCCATGCCGCGCTGGCCGGGCTCATCGGGCAGCTCGACACCCCGCTCCTCAGCCCGTTGCTGCATCCGTTCATGGTGTTCCTTGCGAAAGGCTTCGCGTTCCTCTTCGGAGTCCATGTTACGCATTTGCTCGCGATGTTCGACCCGTTCCTCCTCGCTCATCAGTTGCTGGCCGTAAATCGGTGCATCCGCATCCTGGGCCAGTGCCAATGGCGCACTCAGGGAGAGGGCGAGTAGAAGTGGAATTTGTCTGGCAAGGTTGAGTTTCATAATGTCACTTCCTGATGAAAGTTGAATTAGAGTAAAGCATAGAAATGGCGATACTTCCGTGCAAAGACGGCAAAATAGTTAACCGAGTCGGGCATTGTAAGCCGCTGGCCGTTTATATTAGGATGAGAACTACTGAATAGTCTGTCAGCTGAATATGGCCGAACCGGAAGCGTCCCACAAACCGCAACACGAAGGCTATCTCTGGCCCTCGGCGGATTACGATCGACAACTGGCCTCGGTACGCGACATGATCGGTGAGTCGATCTATCTGGTGCTGATCAAACCCAGCGATATCAACCTGGCGGTGACACTGGAGAACAAACCGGTGACGCTGCTGGATGTAGTGGACTTTCCCGCCCCGGATCCCGCCCGGCGGCTCTATCCGCACATGTTGATCCTGTCCGACGGACGCGGCATCAATCTGGGGCACATCGCCCGCCTGAGTTATAAGCAGGCCTTCAGTCCAAACGCGGAACAGATCATCTATCAACAGGATGCGCTGTTGAAAAAGTTCCTGTTCCAGGATCGTCGCCTTTCACCGCAGAGCATTCGGGACACCAGCCGGATCCAGCTGGCGCGGATTCTTGGCAAGGCCGAACCCGAACGCCTTGAGTGAGTTTTCGAAAGTTTTGTCCAGCGCTTCAGGAAAAGATTTTAAACACAGAGACATAAAGGGCCGCGAATCAGCCTGGTGCATATGATATCTGCGTGATTAATCAAGACGCTGCATGAAAATAACTTCCCCAAGTGGCTTTGCCGTTTTTTATCGCGTAAGGTCTGTGTTGAGAGCGAATGACAGCGATCGATTGCGCTTGGCGGTAATTGACAGCCTGAGGTTGCCCGGCTAGGCTCTATCCATTATATGGCTCACTATTATAATAATAAGTGAGTCATCCCTTAATCGTAACCGTCACCTTGTCTTATTGTATAACGTGAAGCCTTTCTCTCAGATATGTCTGCTTACCAGCCTGACGCTACTGATGTGGTCAGGCTTGTCACTGGCTGCATCGCCTGAGTCTGAAGCGGGAGAGTGCGAACCGTTTGATGACGACTGCCTGGATCGGCAAAACTCGTCGATTGATGACAGTTCCGCCAGCAAACCTTTTTTTTCCTTTCTCGATCGGCCCCAGGGCAGCTTGTCCTATGGGTTGAATGAGATGGCGACGGCCATGGACGAATTTTTCGCCGAGGAACGGGTTTTTTATGACAAGACCGGCAGTTATGTGCGACTCACGGCCGATATGGTGTTTGATGAGGTCGGCGATACCCGCTATATCGGTGATGTCAAAGTCAAGATGCGCCTGCCGCGAACCGAGGAGAAGCTCAAACTGACCTTTGAGAGCGATCCGGAAGAACAGCGCGATGATCTGGACAGGACGCTGGAAGACTCCCCGAGCGAGGCCGCCCGGGAGAGAGCGTATTACGGCGGGATTCAGGCGACACTGGGTGACGAGAAAGAATGGCGTTTCAAGCCTTCAATTGGTGTCAAATTCGACAAGCCGATCGATATTTACCTGCGCTTGCGCATGGATCGTAACTACAAAACCGGTAACTGGCTGTTTCGGCCCAGCCAGACCTTTTATACCTTCAAGGAAAAAGGCTTCGGATCGGACACCAAATTTGTCCTGGACTACGGTATTACCGACGATATTCTGTTCCGCTCTTCCAGCTTTGTTCGTTATACCGATGAAAATGATTACTATGAGCCCAGCCAGGTTTTTTCCCTGTTGCACAGCCTGAGCCCCCGACGCGGGATGGCCTACCAGATCGGGGTTTACGGTATTACCGAGCCGGGCTGGCATGCCACCGACTACCTGGCACAAATCCGGTATCGCCAGAATATTCATTCCGATTATCTGTTTATGGAGTTGCTCCCCAGGGTGTTATACCAGCGTGAAAACGACTTTGACGCCGAACAATCGGTGACGCTGCGCCTGGAGATGATTTTCGAATGATTGATTCACGGACGGCGGAAAATCAAAAAGTAATTTTCTTCGAGCATCTGCGGCTCACGGATCAGGATAAAACCGGCGGCAGTTACTTCGTCGACTACTTCATCACGATTCGCCCTGACATGGGACATCACCCAGGCGGAACTTTCCCCTGGCTCCTTGCGAAAATCGATAATCGCGAGCTTGCCCCCGGGACGTAATGCCCGCTGAATCGAGTCCAGCATGGCTTCGGG